>CAYZLH010000079.1:0-5494 GCA_964478795.1 uncultured Bdellovibrionales bacterium
TGTCCACTACTAATTCGGGGGCATTCGTGCGATTGGAAATCGGCTTCGAGACCCGTTTCTCGAATTTAGCAATTCCGTCCTCGTCAGCAAAGAAGAGTATTCTCTTTTCGTTAACATTATTAACTGTCACTTCCTTGGCCGTTGAGGAAAAATATTCCTTTAGTACTCGGGCATTTCTATACAACTCAACCATGGCTTTTTGACAAGCAAACGTAAAGTTTTCTGCACAGGCAAAGCCATAAACTCTTCCAAACGCCCGATCTCTCCACGAGATAGCCACCGAGTGAGTGCAAAAGGGTTGCTCGATTTCTAACGAAAAAATTTCGTTCTCCGCTTCACTGGAAATTCTGTGGCCAAGTTTACCATCCCACCACGAGCAAACCGCCCAACGTTCGAGCGCTTCCGCAAAAGCCACTTTTCTGGGGGATCTGGAGAAAAAACCTGGAAAGGCCGCAAACCCATCAGTCGAAGAAGCGATGTCGAATCTAAGATCTTTATGTGTGCCATCGACACGGTACCTATTAAGACAATGCGACCAAGCCCAGCGTTCCAGTGCCTCTGATATTGCCTTGTGAATAGCCTCACTTCTGCTTTGAGAAGTTCCCGTTCCATGTGCGGTACCGTATATTTTTTTCGAATCACCAATGCACGGTGCGCGCGCCTCATCTAAATAGGCATAGGCCTCAAAGCTTGGCACGCCAAAGAGATCAATTTCCCGCACGGAAATACGCGAAATGGGGCCGCCATGTTCGCTATGTACTTGAGAATATTTCCACATGGCCAAGTTCATCTTGTGCATTTCCGTCGCTGGAAAGATAAATAAATTGTAAACTAAAACCGTGATAGTGAACACAAAAACTCAAAAATCAAAAATTTCTTTCATTTTCCTCTTAAGGTTTGGTTTTATTTTACTTTCGGTGGCCGCAGTCTTCGGATTTATGCGCTATTCTCTCGTAACTCAGGCAAAGAATTACGTTCAGGACTTTACTCTGCAAAACAGTGTGGATCTTTCACAGGGCGAGGTGTTTCCAATCGCCAGAAAGCTAGGCGCCATTGCCAAAAAGGAACAGTTTATCTGTATTGCCGGCACCAAGAAAAATATTATTTTCTTCGAGGATAAAAAGGCAAATTGCACCTCAGGTTTATTTCAAACGAATCAAGAATTGGTGGATAGAATCCAAGACATCCAGATCCGTTTCACAATACGAATGCCCCAAGAAATTATTTTGGGATTGTTGATTTTTTTGGGCTGTCAGGCTGGGCTGGTGATTTTGATGTTATTTGGAGAGCGCAAAAATCTCCTAGACAAGCTAAAGGGCGAAATCGCCATGGCTGCAGTGGCTAGGCAAATCGGTCATGATATTCGTTCACCTTTAGCTGTTCTGCGTTTTGCCACAAAAGACAAGAATTTAAACTCTCTACGGGAGACAGCGATCAACAGATTACAAGAACTAAGTACCCATCTGTTGAAAAAAGAAGAGGATGTACTTCATCTCGCCACAGTGCAATCGCTGGTTCGAGAGATTTGCCGTGAAAAACGGGTGGAGTTTGGGTCAGAAATTCAGATTTTCGAAACGATCTCCTTAGATAAAGAGTATTTTCTTCCGGGAAATGCATTTTACTGGCGACGAATTTTTTCCAATCTGATCAACAATGCGGTTGAGGCTAGAGGCGATGGGGTCGCCAATGTGCATATTCACGTATCGGCAGCTGCCGATTTCATCGAAGTATCAATCAAGGATAGTGGCCAGGGAATGTCACCTGATGTTTTAGAAGGCTTGAAGAATGGAATCTTTACTCATGGCAAGAAGTTTGGCACGGGATTAGGCCTTTCATCGGCCAAAACGTATCTCGAGAAAGTTGGCGGTACCTTGCAAATCGAATCCTCCATAGGAAATGGCTGCACGGTTCGCATGAGGTTTCCAAAGTTAGATCGAATCGTATTAATCGACGACGACGCAGAATTTGGCGATTTATGGCAAGTTTGGGCTCAACAACGAGGCATTTCCTTTCAATTCATTCATTGTAAATCAAAGGAAGAGCTTTTACGGCAGGTCGAATCGATATCACTGGGCGCCATCGTGTTCCTCGACAAAAACTTAGGAAATATTCGGGACTACCGCAGTCTTGCCCAGGCTTTCCAAAAGAAAAGTATGAAACAAATCTATCTTTGCTCGGGGGAGGGGGATCTCGGCCACGACCTACCGGACTGGATCACCGGAAAAGTTCGAAAGGAGCCTCCAAATCTCGAAAAACCCCTATCGAATTGCTAATTTTCGCTGAAATGGGTATCACTAATTTCACGCTCTAAATAGGCAATAGGAAATAAAAATGGCCGTACCGATACCCAACAAAATCTTCATGCTCGATATTGAGACCACCGGCGTCGACCCGCTGAAGGAAGAGGTTTTGCAAATTGCCTTAATCGAAATGAATTTCATCGGTGGATTTTGGGAGAAGGGGAAAACCTTCAATTTATTTCTCCATACCGATCGCCAGCCCACCACCAAATTCGCCATCGATCACATGCAAGAAATTTACGCCAAATGTAATGCCAGTCCAAAGATCGCCCCGGAAAAAGTTCGGCAAATGATCCTCGATTTTTGCGAAGAGTGCGGCTCCACTGCGCCGAATATTTTCTTCGCCGGTTGGAACGCTGGAATTTTCGACATTCCTTTCCTCGCTCACCACGGATTTATTGTGCCAGCAAAGTATGAAAATGATCGCCTGGTTGGCGATTGTCACTATCGCGTCTATGAAATTTCCGGTGCCCTCAATCTCGTGGCTAACGTTCGTGGCAATAATGAAATCAATTCCGTTCTTAAAGAAGCGCAGAAAATGTCGCCAAAGCTCGAGGGCAATCGCCACGATGCACTCTTTGATTGTGAACGCCAAATGCACATTCTCAATGCTTTGATCCAGATGATGAGGCCCTAAGGAGTTTTTTGATGAAAAAGAAAATTCATCTCATTTGCGCCGCCCGCCCGAATTTCATGAAGGTGGCTCCGCTCTACCATCAAATAAAAAAAGAAGGAAAGTTCCAACCCTTCCTTGTCCACACCGGTCAACACTACGATTATAAAATGTCGCAAACGTTCTTCGACGATCTTGGCCTCGGCAGCCCAGAGTTCTATCTCAACATCGGTAGCGGCTCCCACGCCGAACAAACCGGAAAGGTCATGATCGCCTATGAAAAACTTTGCCAAGAGGAAAGTCCAGATTTGGTCGTGGTCGTCGGCGATGTAAATTCCACACTCGCTGCTGCCATCTCTGCCAAGAAACTCCACAAAACTGTGGCGCACCTCGAAGCCGGGCTCCGCAGCTTTGATCGCTCCATGCCCGAAGAAATCAATCGCATCGCCACCGATAGCATCTCGGATTATTTTTGGACTCCCTCCTCCGACGCCGACGAGCAACTGAAAAAAGAAGGCATGTCTGAGCGGCAAATTCGTATGGTCGGCAACATCATGATCGATTCTTTTTGTCTGATGAAAGAAAAAATCTACGCTGCCAAAACCGCCGAAAAACTCCAGCTCAAGAAAAAAGAATATGGCGTACTAACCCTGCACCGTCCCGCCAATGTTGATAACCAAGAACTACTCTTGGCCATTTTAGATAAGGTCAATAAAATTGGCGTGCCCTTTCTCTTCCCTGTGCATCCGCGCACCAAAAAAGCGCTCGAGGGATCAGAGGGAAAATTCCAGAACTTGAAACTTGTGGAGCCACTGGGCTACATCGAATTCATGGGCGGCGTCATCGACGCCAAAATTGTCGTTACCGATTCCGGGGGCCTGCAAGAAGAAACCACCTATCTTGGCATTCCTTGTTTCACGATGCGCCCGAATACCGAACGCCCAATCACCGTTTCTCAGGGCTCCAATCAGCTGGTGACCATGGAAAATCTTTTAGAAAAAACCAAGAACCCTAAAAAAGGGTCGGTTCCGCACTTTTGGGACGGTCAAACGGCGCAAAGAATTTGCGCGCACCTCAACGAGATTCTCTAACGAGACCTAAGGAAATAAGTTAAAACGCACGATGTGCCAGAGCGCGGCTACGCCATCTTTCCAGGTGATCTTTTTGCCTTCTTCGTAGGTGCGTCCGTGATAACGAATGCCCACTTCAAATACACGTACTTTCAACTTTGCAACTTTTGCCGTCAATTCCGGCTCAATTCCAAAGCGATCACTCTCCAACGACATCCGATTCAACACATCGGAACGAAAAACTTTGTAGCAAGTTTCCATGTCGGTCAGATTTAAATTGGTAAATACGTTGGATACGAAGGTAAGAAATTTGTTCACCAACGAGTGGTAGTAATAAAGCACGCGGCGTTCCGGTCCAATAAAGCGTGAACCAAAAACAGCGTCGGCATAGCCATTAAGGATCGGATTCAAAAGGGCTGGATAATCCAAGGGATCATATTCCAAATCCGCATCCTGAATTAGCACAATATCACTCTTAGCCTCGGCAAAGCCCCGACGGATTGCGCGGCCCTTACCGCTATTTTGTTCCTGGAAAATCAAACGGAAGGTTTGGCTCTCTTTTAAAGAGATCTCTTCCTTGGGGCGGTCGGCAATTTTTTTCAAAAGCTCGCGAGTGCCATCTTTGGAACAGTCGTCCACCAACAAAATTTCCACATGAGAAACTTTCGCCGGATAGGGCGCTTGCGTCACCAAACGAAGTAGCGTCTGAACCGTAGCTTTTTCGTTGTAACAGGGTATAACTACAGATAATTTCATCTAAGGAGTGATTAAACCGCATCGGTATTGCTTGGCAAACTCTTTTCTATGAAAGCTGGATTAAATCATCAAAGAATCTCACTCCTCGGCTCCAATATGAGCTTGGTAAAGCGCGAGCAAATCGAACAACGCCTTCTCGCGGAAGCGTTAAACGGGTGCAATGGTTATGTCTGCGTAGCCAATGTGCACACCACCATGACCGGTTTTTTCGATCCAAATTATCGCGAAATCACTAACTCCTCGTCGTATTCCGTTCCTGATGGAATGCCCCTCGTTTGGGCCATGAGATCTCTTGGTGCGGTGGGCCAAGATAGGGTACGTGGGCCTTCCCTGATGAAAAAAATGCTGGAGTTGGGCCAGGCCAAAAACATTCGTCACTATTTGTACGGCGGCAGTCCCGAAACGCTAGAAGCCCTCCAAAAAAAGATTCGTGAAGATTACCCTAATGCGCTCATTGTTGGTGTCGAAAGCCCCCCTTTTCGACCGCTTGAGTCGTATTCAGAACAGGATTGGGTTCAGGCCGCAGAAAAAATCAACGCAACGAATCCACACTTCGTGTGGATCGGACTCGGAGCCCCAAAGCAAGAGCGTTGGATTTGGGAGCAGCGTTCCAGAGTAAAAGGAATTCAATTCGCCATCGGCGCCGCCTTTGATCTCATTCCGGGTCGAGTGCCAGAAGCGCCCCAGCTCCTGCAAAGTCTCGGCTTAGAGTGGCTCTATCGTTTTTATCGGGAACCCAAACGACTCTGGCGTCG
>CAYZLH010000079.1:5504-8920 GCA_964478795.1 uncultured Bdellovibrionales bacterium
TCTCTTCAATAATCCAGCTTTTCTCATCCTATGGGCTAAGCAATGGGTCTCCGCTAGGCTTTTCAGGCGCAGCTATCTATGCGAATCTAAACCCCTGTGAGAGTTAATTCGTTTTCTCTATTTCAAGGATTCTTGGATTTCGCCTCCGTCGTGGTGAGCTTTGCCCTAGGCTATGCATTCTACGTGACCGATGATGGCGCACGAACTGTTGCCTATAGCTTCAATTCCTTTCTCGGTATGGGCGTTGTGGCCGGATTTCTATTTTGCATTGTGTTCCGCTCCATGGATCTTTACGAACGCAAAGTCAGTTTACTAAATGTGGTGGAAACGAAACGCTTACTGGTGGGCTGGGCCCTAGCATCTTTGATCTTAATCGCCAGCACTTTCTATTTTCGCATATTTGATCTTTCGCGTTTAATGATTTCTTGGTCATTGGTGATCGCCCTCGTTTTTCTGCTCACCCAACGTGGCTTTGTGTATCGCTGGTATCTTTTGGCCAGCGTAAAAGGCGTGGGCCGAAAATCTGTGGCCATTTACGGCGCCGGAATTGTCGGTCGGCACTTATACAAACGAATTTATCATTCTCCAGGCTTGGGCTTACATGTGGTCGGCTTCTTCGACGATAACGAAAGCCTTTGGGGCCGTGAAGTTCACATGGGCGAAGTGCGCAAACGAAATGGAAATTTTGTTTTGGGTGGTATTGAAAAACTTCGTGCCGCCATTGAGAGCAATCAGGTGAAAGAAGTTTTTGTAGCGCTACCCAATGCTACCTACCAAAGAAATTTGGAAATCGTGCAGCTTTGTCGCCAACTTGGTATTAGCGTTTCCGTGGTGCCGCCTACATACGGCCACCAAATGCACAATTTGGTGGTTGAAGACATCGGCGGGATTCCTGTTTTGCGTGAAAAACAAACCACTCCTCATTTATTGTATCCAATCACCAAGAGATGTTTTGATATCGCCGTAAGTATGTTGGCGATCACGCTTCTCAGCCCGGTCTTTCTGCTGCTTTGCTTGCTCGTGAAGTTTGATAGTCCTGGCCCCGTAATTTTCCGCCAACGAAGAGTGGGTTTAAACGGAGTAGAGTTCGACTTTTTAAAATTTCGCACAATGTATGTAACCTCTAATCCCTATGCACTCACGCCCACATCCGCCGAAGACCCGAGAATTACCAGGTTTGGCCGCTGGCTACGGCGAACCAGCTTGGATGAGCTTCCTCAGTTTTGGAATGTGTTTGTTGGGCAAATGAGTATTGTGGGTCCGCGCCCAGAAATGCCGTTTATTGTGAATAGCTATACCGCAGAACAGCGAGAACGATTGAAAGTGAAGCCGGGAATCACCGGTGTTTGGCAAATCAGCGCTGTCCGTGGCGAACCAATTCACGCCAATATGGAGTATGATCTTTTCTATATTGAGCACAGATCTCTTCTCTTAGATGTAATTATTATGATAAAGACTGTGGGCACAGCGATTCGCGGTATTGGCGCGATCTAATTTTTCGAGAACACTTTTATGGCACGCTACGAAAATGAAAATATGGAAAACCTGTCGGAAGATATGGTGGCCCAATTAGACAGCATGAGTGAGGCCGTTGGCTTTAATCGCTGGATGTTCGATCAATATGCCAAATACGTAAAAGGGAAGAGAATCTGGGAAATTGGCTCTGGCGTGGGGAATATGTCGGGATTCATTCTCGATGCCGAACTTGCTTGTCTTTCGGAGTATGATGACGTCTACCGCAAGCGCTTAACCGAACGTTACGGTGACTTACCCAATGTGAAGATTACTCCCATTGATCTCAATAAACTCGATGTTCCCTATTTCAAAAATTTTGGCTTCGACACCATCATTTCAACAAACGTGATCGAACATATTGAAGATGATTACCAAGCCCTTCGTTGGATCACGGAAACGATGAAGCCCGACACTCATTTGATCACCCTGGTACCTGCTCATCCTATTTTGTATGGCAAACTGGATAAAAAAATTGGCCATTTCCGTCGATATACAAAAGCTTCCCTGAAAAAACTGCTGGAAGAATCGGGCCATCAGATTCTTGAGCTCAAGCATTTTAATCGCGTTAGCGCTATTGGCTGGTTTGTAAAATTCAAAATGCTCGGCAAGTCTGACATCAGCAGTGGCGACGTAAAGAAAGTGGAAAAACTTTTACCAATATTAAAACTCGAAAAGTATGTGCCGTTGCCTTTCGGACAATCGCTGATCGCTGTTTCGAAAAAGGCCTAATTTTTCGGCAAAATCACAAAAAATCCGACTTTGGCGTAATCAAAGGGATCGATCTCAATATAATTAAATATCTCGACCGCTTTAAATGTCCGTTTTTTGTTATCGAGACTTTCCACATTGATGAATAGCTCTGAGGAGCGAATATTTCCGCCTTTTACTGCAGCAATATTTTCCTCAGGAAGGAAAAGGAAAACGGCGTAGTCGGGACGGTTCAAAACCCCCATGTATTTTTCATCCCGCTTTTCGATCTTTGTGTAACCTTCATTGGCACCTGCAGCCGCATTTGGCATTAGAGAGGTCCTTGATCGGGGCAAATAAAAGTTATCCACCAATATGCCGTCTCGAAGCTCCGGTGAGAAATCTTTCACCCGCCAAAAGCCAAAGGAATCGATGGGAGAGTTTGCATAGAAATAGCCGATATTTTTGACCCCAACGTCAACATTTGGAAATGTAAATTTCGCCGCCCGCCGATGTTCGCTATAGTTTCTTGCCATTCGCGAAACATCCGCCGGTGCCTCGTATTTTTCCGGATTGTATTTATTTAGTTCATATCGTTGATGCATTAACTGGTGGAAGGAAACCTGCTGATATACTGAATAGTAAGATCGGTTAATCAGCCAGCCATAATTATTAAAATTCGCGTCTGTATCCATCGGGATAGTTGCACTTCGTTTGCCGTTGAAAAAAATCAAGCCAACAAAAATCAACGCGATTAAAATGTGAGAATATCTGAACTTCCAAATTCGAATGATATCGAAAGAAAAAAGAATCACGCCAATGCTTAAGAGTATTTCCATCCACAGCAAGTCACGTAAAATTCCGCGCGAAGCGATCAAGGTGTTTCCTAGTATTACGACGGTAATGAGTGCGCTGATTGCCCGCTTTTGTTTGTTGATAGATATATAAAAGTGAAAAGCTGCCAACCCCAAAAATGAAAAAAACAAGATCGGTATCTGCTCGATCGTATAGGGAAGCACACTCTTAAAATACTCTAGCACTCCAATGTGAGAATAAGACTGATAATAATTGTTCCGAAAGAAAATCATTTTCGCATCAAGCAGCAAATATTTTAAAAATACGCTCGGTTTAGAGTACATGAGGAAGTGAGTGAGAAACGCGAAGTGAAAGCCAAGAAAATAGATGTGCAGAAAGGGAATTTGAATGCCTCGCCC
>CAYZLH010000080.1:0-255 GCA_964478795.1 uncultured Bdellovibrionales bacterium
TCAGTATCGTTTCTGGAACAGATAGACAAAGGCCTCGCGGGCGGAAATATCGGTGTAGTGATATTTCTTCTTCATATTGTCCACCATGGTCGCCGCCAGCTTCTGAGCTTCGATTTGATCCGCGGTATAGGTTCGGCCCGCTTCCACCGGTCGAGTCGGATCGCGATGTTCAAAGATCGTGATGGCATCGTTCACCCGCTTCATCAGCTGAGAATGTTCATCGATATAGAAGTCGCGGATTTTCTTCATCAGATC
>CAYZLH010000080.1:265-8910 GCA_964478795.1 uncultured Bdellovibrionales bacterium
GGAAACACTTTTCCATAATCCATGCCCTGCTTGCCGGCCTGGGGATTCTCCAGCGCATACACCCCGAGTTGGGTCATAATATTTTGCCGGAACAGTTCGCGATCCTCCGAAACTCCCACAACCTTTTCAAACTCTTCCATCAGGTAGCGATCAGGATCTTCCATCTTATCGGTCACGGGATTGCGAATCTTTTCCTTCTTCAGGTAGGCCGTGAGATTCACAATATACTTTTTCAAAAATCCTTCGTATTGCTTCTCATCGTGCACACCTAAGCACGAGCGCACTTCAGAATCGAGATCATCGAGATATACATCGCGCACGGTATTGATGAAATTGCGGCAGTCATGAAATCCTTCCACCACATCTTCCCGCAAATAGTCATATTCCGAGGTACGTTTCACAAAATCTTCCAGCTCGGCGAATAGGCCGAGCGGTGAAAGAATCCCACGCTCATTGCGCTCCAAGGCATTAAACAAGATAATCTTCATTTCCCGTGGGGAGGGTCCTACGCGGCCTTCGTAATAAGGCACGGAACTATATTCCAAGCGAATGTCTTCTAAGTGCGATTTTAGATTTTTCCGCTCATCGGAATTCAACCGAGCCGGCATTGACCCATCGGAGAGTAAGCGCGCTTTTTCCAAGGGCGTGAGTGAATTCACGAGATAAGCGAAATTCCCTGGATAGTGAGAAGCATTGGGCTTCTTCAAGCGGCAGAGCACGGCCCAGAGCGCGGCACTTTCCAAGGTGTGCGGAGTCACGTGGCGATCCCCCGCCAACCGGCGCACTTGCGTGCGATAGATCTCCGCCTCTTTTTTGTGATCCAAGAGATAGGGCACGCGCACCAATTCCAAACGCGCTCTAAAAGAGGGAAAATCAGGATACTCTTTGAAAGCATCAAGCTGTGCTTCGTTACAAGTTCCGATCAATACCGTATCCAAGAAGGCGATGGTGCCGCCGATGCTCACCGTGCCGGATTCGGTGGTGGTGAGCAGATACTTGAAAGCATCGATGGGCCGCTTCAACAAATCGTTGTATTCCACCACGCCGCGGTTTCCGTCTACAAGATCGCCGCTCAAATCAAAGAGGGAGAGAAAGTGCAGCGAAGAAGGCAGCATGGATACAGATCGATCCATGGTGATCTGTTGGGCGGAAGCGTCCACGTGCATTTGCGGTTCGATGGTCACCGCGCCATCGCGATAGCGTTTGGAAATATAGAAACGCTCCACTTGCACGTGGCGCATCACCTTGCGGAAATCCCCTTTGTAAGACCGGAGAAGGGCCTCGAAAATCTTTTTGCTCTTCTGCGAGAGATCGCCCTTTTGCAGATACTCGGAGAGGATCATTTCTTTGGGTAGCTTCAACTCCTTGAAGAAATCGCCTCGTTGTTTTTGCGGCAACAAGAAAAGCGGATGATCCCGCAGCTCACAGGAAATGCGCGCGGCGATATCGGAATCGGGCAATTTCGCATAGCTATGGGAATCGTCATCCTTGCTGGCGCCAGCGCCGCCGAGGCCGAGGCCTGGCTTGCCAAAGCGATCGGCCGGGAAAATCCAGTGGAAGCGATAGATGGCGCCATCTGGATGAGCGGAATATTCTTCTAAGCCGCGGGTGAGGCAAGAAACTATGGAGCTTTTTGCTGAGCCGTTCGGGCCGTGCAAGAGAATGAGTTTGTTGTTGAGACCTTCGCGAATGAAACTCTGTAAGATTTGAAAAATTTGATCCTGCACATCTTCATGACCGATCAGACGGAAGCGCGTGTCGGAAAATTCTTGGTCGAACAATTTGAAGCGTTTTCCGTCGCGGCCATAATGCATCATCATGTCCGACATATACTGCGCCGAGGATCGCACTTGTTTGCCAGGCTCGGCGCGTACTAACGCTAAATATTCATCGAAGGAGAGGATTCGATTTTGTTGTTCGTATTCATCTTTGATGGAGCGTAGAAATGGTTCGGTAGTGGCCATACTTTCATTGTAGCAAAGCCCTCTACCGAATCACCGATTATTTCACCCGCAGGATTCGCATTTGTTCTTTCCGGGGGAGCGAAAGATTCGGGTTTTTGCGCAAATACTCGGCCACCACATCCCGTTGGGTAAGGTCCAAATATCGCCGCTGATTTTCCGGAATCGTGGAAAATACATGAGCGGTATTGTCGCCACCTGAAGCCAGGTAATCATTGGTGGCGAGCCAAAATTCTTCCTCATCCTTCACCGCCTCTTGGCTCTTTTCCCAAACCAAAGTATCCAGCCGATCCCGTTCCCACAATTCCTTTTTGCCGTCGCCGTTCACATCACGCAGATATTTGGCATCATCGTCACCGAAATAGGTCGCCTTCACACCCACCACTGCTGGAATCGAATTGGCGCCGGAGACTCCTAAGCGCATCAGATCCTTTAATTGCTTGCCCTTCATTTTCACCGCCACGGCGAAGTTATCAAAGGGGTGCACCTCATAGAGATCACCATAGGTAATATCGCCCTGAAAAAACTTGCGGCGAATTCCACCACCATTATGAAACACCACCTTGGCGTACGGGAAAGCATCCTGAAATGCTTCTAGGAAAAGAAATCCCATTTGGTTTTCGCCAGAGGGCAAGTAATCGAAATCTGTCGTGGCAAAGCCGAGCTTTTCTTTTTGCTTTTCGTCGGCTTTTGCATAATACGGCTGCAATATCGATTTCACCGCGGAATCAGGGACCACAGTTTCACCCTCATATTGGGGAGTGCGCAGGGGAAAAAGATTTTCCGGTTTTTCTTTGCCAGCGGCCAAAGCATCACGGAACTTTTTCTGATCGCATTCCTGGGCATTCTTAAACCAAGTGCCGCAAATCCAATGCATGGGATGAATCTTGGTGAGTGCCGGATTTACTTTGCGGTCGGCTTTATGCACATAGAGATCAATGCGCCCAAAATACAAACCACGGGACTTGCTCTGAATCACCGGCACGCCAAATAAATACTCATTCACTTCCGTATGAGAGTGGCCGGCCACTATGGCATCAATGGAGCCGGGGGGTAATTTGCCCAAAAGTTCATAGAGTGGTTCGCCCGGTTTTTCGCCCCCTTCGTGGGTGGTGATCAAAATTAAATCCGCCCCCTTGGCGCGTAAATTTTTAATCTCCTTCAAAGTGGGCTCCAGAAAATCGCGAAATTCCAAGCGCTCCACATTTTTTGGCAAAGTTTTGGCTGGCGTGCTGGTGGTGGTAAGACCAATGATGCCCACCTTATAATTTCCCGCTTTCACCAAAACCGAGGGGAAAAGATTTTTTTCGCGCCACAAAGTTTTTTGTTTTTTCCAATAGATATTGGCTTGCACGAAAGGGAACTTGGCCTCCTTCATGCGATCCTTAAACGCCCCCAATCGATCGGGGTCCCCCTTTTTTCGTGGTCCATAATCGAATTCATGATTGCCCACGGCCGCTGCGCGATAGGGAAGTAAATTGTAAAAATCCACCACGGGCTTGCCGAGAAAAAGGTTACTCTCCATAGTGCCCTGGAAAAGATCGCCACCGTCTAGAAGGATCATTTGATCGCCAAATTTGCGCTCCAGAATTCGCATATAGCCGGCAAACCATTCGGCCCCACCAATGCTCACCTTATTACCCTGAAGATCAGATTCCACCGGTTTCAAATAACCATGAAAGTCATTGGTGCCCACAATCACCAACCGATCGTAAACTTCGGGATCTGGAGTCACTTCTGCCACAGGGGGCGCTTGAATCGGGGCGGCAGCGCAGGAGACCAAAACAAATAACCACAGATAACGCAGGGTGTTCATTGAAACGCCTTTCTTTCTTTCTCTCGCAAGAGAAGGTAAAACCGTTGCTATGAAAATCTATACTCGCAGTGGAGACAAAGGGCAAACGTCGTTATTCGGAGGCGAGCGAGTTTCCAAATCGCACGCCCGCGTAAAAACCTATGGCACTCTAGACGAGTTGAATTCGGTGATTGGTCTCTGTTTGGCGAGCTGCACCCAACTAGATCAGCAAACGCTGAGCCAAGCGCATACCAACGAAATCCAGTGGCTCTTGCAGGTGCAAAAAGATTTATTCGCCATCGGCGCCTGGTTTGCCAGCAAAGAAGCTTCGGAAAAAGTCGCCCGCGGCGAAGAGGCCTTTTCCGGTGATCGCAAGCGACGCACCCATATCGATGAAAATCGAATCGCGGAATTAGAAAAACAAATCGACGAATGGGAAAGTGTTTTGGCCCCAATGAAATCCTTCATTTTGCCGGGCGGCAGTTCAACTGGCGCGCAAGTGCACATTGCCCGCACGATTTGCCGCCGTGCTGAGCGCGAGGCCGTGGAATTGATGGAAGCTGGTGAAGTAGTTCCCGAAATTGCCATCGTTTATTTAAATCGTTTGGCCGATGCACTTTTTGTATTTGCTCGCTGGATCAATCATAAGGCTGGCACGCAAGAGGAACCTTGGTTATGAACACGCAAATTCCCAAAAAGGGAAACGTGAAGACCATGGAAGTCCGCGATGTGATTCACGGGCCCATTGAATTGTATCCGTGGGAAATCATTGATTCGGCGGCCTTTCAACGTTTGCGGGGAATCAAACAATTAGGATTTTCGGAATTTGCCTATCCCTGCGCTGTACATAATCGTTACGTGCATAGCATCGGCGTTTGCCATACGGCTGGAATCGCCTTCCAAGCTGTATTTAAAAAACACTTCTTCTCCGATCAAGAAACCTATCATCACTACTATTACCTCACCCGCGCTAGCGCGCTTTTGCACGATATTGGCCACGGCCCCTTTTCCCATGCCATTGAGAGCGCTATGCCCCCCGTGGCTCAATTGAAACTCCCCGCAGAAATTGTGGGGAAAGATTTGAAGCGCCAGGCGACGCATGAAGATTACACCCTAAAGCTCTTGCTCGACTCTTCCCTCACCCCCGTTCTCGAAAAACAGTATGGCCGCTTTGGCATCACGCCTTGGCATATCGCCTGTGTGATGAATTTAGAATTCAAAGAGAAAGATAGCTTCTTTAACGATCGCGGAATTTCTTTTCGTAAAATTCTTCATCAAATCATCTCGAGCGAAATGGATGCCGACCGCATGGATTATTTGCAGCGCGATTCCTACTATACCGGCGTTAGCTATGGAAAGTTTGATGCGAACTGGCTGCTCACGAACCTCGGTGTGCACTTTGAAAAAAAATCGGCTCATCTTTCCTTAGATGCCCGCGCAATCTTCACCTTCGAAGATTTCCTGCTCTCGCGCTATCATATGTTTTTGATGGTGTATCTCCACCATAAGAGCGTTTGTTATGAGCGCATGATGGAAGAATATACCCGCTCGAAGGATTGCACCTTCCGCGTGCCCACGGAAGCTGAAGATTATATTCGTTGCGACGACGCCGCCTTTTACGAAGCCCTTCGCAAAGATGCGGATCATAATGTGTGGGCCGAGCGAATCCTTCGCCGCAAAAACTACAAAGTGGCCATTGAAATGCATGAGAGCAAGGGTGAGCCCTCGAAGAGCCCTGATGCTGTGGAAGTAAAGCGCCGCCTGCAAGCGAAAGGCATTCACTACCTCGAGGCTTCTAGTGGTAAGGGTTTATCCAACTACGTGAAGCCCAATTTGGGGGCCAATACGGAAGTGGACGAGCACACCATTTTCGTGGAGAGCAAAGATCGCCTCACCGGCGAAAGCCGCTTTCAACCGTTAGAGGATTATACCGACCTCTTCCGCAAATACGCCGAAAAGAAAAATATCTACCGGCTGTACGTCCCAGAGTCGGCGAAGTTTTAAACTTCCCACGAAGCCACAAGGCTTCGCCCAACTGATATCTGAAAACTGCTATCTGTAATCTGATAACTGCACTGAATTTATTTATTAAAACGAATCGTTAGCTTCGACCTTTTACGAATTTGCCAGACCCAATCATTTTCTTTTGATAGTTGAAGATGCGTGGATCGTAAAAAATTGCTCTTGGGCTTTTCTCACCTGAGTTTAAGCGAACAGGATCCGGGGTTAGGGAATCACAATGAACCTGGGGCAGCAAATAGGCCTTGCGGATACTAGATTTACGAATACCAGAAGAAATCTAGCGAACCGCCACACACGCCGAGATGAGAACGGTATCAAGAAACCAGCACGAAAGTAGATCCTGCCTGCGGATTGTGACCAAGGTAGAATTAGTGCTTGGCCCACGTGTCTTATTTTTTTGCGGATTTTTTTGCACAGGTAGATCTGAACGAGTGAAGGCAAAAATTCTACCGCCCTTGCAATAGTTTTTTAGTCAATCTCATTGGCTAGCTGAAAGCCGAAGGAAATATCTTTTTTTGAAAGAAAGAAAACTCGGTTCAGTCCCTCAATCTCGGAAAACTGCTCAAAGGGATACACTTGCCCGGTCTCTATGTCTCCAACGTAAGGAGCTTCTTTTCTTCCGCTTTTCTGATAACGAAACTCATGAGGAAGCAAAACATTCATATCGCGGAACACGTTAAATTCTCCGCGCTTCCAATTGTCCTTTGATGCTTCAATAAACTTTTTACAGGTCTTAAAATTTGGCGCAAAACAGAGACTAACGGCGTAACCCTCTTTCACCATTTGCAAATTGATATTGTTTTTTTCACGAATCACGATCCCCAAATAACGGCCGTAAAAGTCGCAGGGCTTGTCTTCGTATTGAACGGTCACTTCTGAACCCAAGGGCAAAAGTTCTTCAAGCCTACGATGTGCGAGATCCCCAGACTCTCCTTGAGACTTTCCTTGAAAATGGGTTTCTGGAGTGTCGATATTTAAAAATCGTATTCTACGAATTTGTCCACCGGATGTTTTTACATCTATGGTGTCACCATCACTAACAGACTGTACCTTTGCGGAAAAACTAGAGAAGGGTTTTTCTAAAGCACCACACTTTTCCATCTGGGCATTGGCCGCAGTCAGAGAGAGTAGAGAAAGTACTAAGGTAAAAAACAAAATTCGCATTGAGTATCCTTATGATTGCTCGAAGGTTAGCGCGGTAGTTTGTAAGCTTTTCTAACGAAGGCTTGGTATCACGCGAACGCCCAGCAAAACAGAACTAGCTTCGACAAATTCATGGAATTTTGAGCAATCCCCTTCGGTCCTTTGTGTATGGCCAAACCAGCTGCCTATTCTTTTGACAGATTTCGACCGAGATCGATCGATTTTTCTTAGAAATTTCAAAGACCTAGCCAGGCAAGACTCTTGCAATTCCGAAACGTCAGCTTTGACCCTTTTGTGCCCTCAGTTTGATCCTAAATTTAAAGCTCTAAAATGGTCCGTTCTAAATAGGGGTAATTCCAGGGTTGTGACCCAATCAGAATTAGTGCTTGGCTTTAATCCTCTTTATTTGTGCCGGATCGCACAGGTAAATCTGTTCCACAAAACAAAAAACCTAAGTGGCCTTTCGGCAACTTAGGTTTTTTTACTTCCCTCGGGCTCACCCATCCATTCCCTGGATAGGTGGCCGCGATGATTGGAGGGAGGAGAGAGAGGGGGGACTAAAATCGAATGGACTTCGCGCGAGGCTCATACTTGCGACGGCTCACCTTATCGATGGCACCGTTGAGCTGCACAGGAAGATTTTCCTTATATTGAGTTTCGTAAATGGCTAAGCCGTTGATCCCGCCGCCCAACTGAGGGGCATTTGAGGGATGCAAATCTACAGCACGAAGTTTCTTATAAGGATCGGGAGCATTCACGCTAGCTAAGGCACTGGCCGAGGTCACCGCTAGGGCTGCTACCATACCGAGAATTAATTTCATGTTCATCATATCGCTATCCTTCTTCTGGCTCTTCCGAACTTGTGTTCGGTAGCCGCGGCCCTATGAGCAGGGATCGTGCCAAATTAAATGGTCGGGTATTCGGGTACTTAGCCGAACAGCTATTTTCGCCCCCTGTAGAAATTTCAGTCAATTTTCTTCATATCTGTCAACAAAAGAGCCCTAAGAGGCTAAAAAAACTAAAGAATATCAGTAATGTGTAATTGTTTTACACCCCCTTTCAGCCAGCAAAAAAGGTGAAATCGGGGTCGACATTCTAGAAAACCAGAGTATTATAGTCAACCTATGAAATTCGCCACCCCCTATCGCGGCCTATGCCTCGGACTCAGCTTGCTCTGCGCCCCAGTGGCCCTGGCCATGGACTCCACTGAACTCCTCCCGGCTGGCGTGAACTCCCCCGCCTTTCGTTATGGAATCGTCAGTGGCATTGATTCCAAATATTCCGCCGATGGTAGCGTGGCCACCCTAAACGACATCAACACCGTAAACTTCAATTCGGAGCAGCTCACGCTGATCAGCCCGGAAGTTACTACCCTCGTAAACATCCTGAACCAATTCAGCCAGCAAAAATTAGGCAGCCAGATCAACCTCGGAACCTTGCGAGTAGAAACCGAACCAAAGGTAACTTATTTAGCTCCGATCTATGCCCGCGGCATCACCGAGAATCTAACCCTCGCCGTCGCCATGCCGATCGTTTTCTACGAAAATAAATTACGGCTCAATCAATCCAACTCAAACGTTGGTGCGATTTGCTCCCAGTTCGCCGGACTCAATGAAGACCTACCTGAAATTAAAGACGCCTGCGCTCAACTCAGTATTAAAGTTGTAGATGCCACTGCCAATGAGTTGGCAAAAAAAGGTTACAAGCCAATTCAAGATCGTAAA
>CAYZLH010000081.1:0-8883 GCA_964478795.1 uncultured Bdellovibrionales bacterium
TTCGAAACGGAGATCGGCTATACGGTTTCAATGTTTTCCGATTATTCGCAGATGATTTGCGCAAAATACGAAGAAAACGAGTGGAAAATTTCCTTAGAGACCCGTGACAGCGAAGGGCAAGTTTCCTTGCTGCAGGCCGAAGGAAAACCCGAATACTTTATGTTGACCATGTAATTTCTTGTTGTTGTTAAAAATGGAAAGGGGAAAGACAAAAGTCTTTCCCCTTTTTTCTTGCCCAAAAAACTTAGTTACTTTCGAAAGTGCCCTTACGAAAGAAGCCGTCCACGGCCGCCTCGCGATTGTCGTGGATGGAAAACTCACGATTGATGTCATAGGCGCTAATAATTTTGCGAAATTCACTCTTTACGTTGCAGAGGTGGGGTACGGCCATTCCGCGTTCTTGTAGCTCATAAAGGGAGCGGATGAAGTGGGTAATTCCGCTAGATCCCACAAAGGAGAGACCTTCCATATCAACCACAACCTTTTTGCCTTGGCGGGTGAGGGAAAAAATGTTTTCCCGAAGCACATCTTGGCTTTCGAAATCCAACTTTCCTTCTAACGCGATTACTGTAATTTCACCCTGATTGAGTAGGCTGGCGCGTAACGACATAAGATCCCTCCATGGCTTGCCGATTCCCAGCACCTTCCTGTGCTGGTGGGGAAAGTTGATTGCCTCAACCCCTTATTAAAAAGTATAAGGGATCTAAGATGAAACACCAAGAAATTCTCCCCGCCGCGCTTTACATGGTTTCCACGCCCATTGGGAATTTAGAAGACATCACTCTCCGCGCATTAAGATTGTTAAGAGATACGCAGGAAGTGTGGGCTGAGGATACGCGGGAGAGTAAAAAGCTGCTGGAAGCCCATGGAATTTCCCGAGAAATTCGCTCTTTTCACGGACATTCTGGAGAAAAACAGGTATCCGCCGTCGTCGAGAAAATCCGTGCGGGAGCCAGTGTGGTGTATATCTCCGATGCCGGCACGCCGGGGCTGTGTGATCCCGGCGCGGAACTAGTATTAGGTTGTTATGAGGCAGGCTTACCGGTCATTCCGGTGCCTGGGGCCAGTGCCTTGGTGGGTGCCCTTGCCGTGAGCGGATTTCTCGAGCCCGATTTCTCTTTTCATGGGTTTTTCCCGCGGGAGAATAAGGATCGCAAAATGCTCGCCGAACAAATTCGCGCTCTGGGCGGGCGGCACTTTTTCTATGAAAGTCCCCATCGGTTTCATGATTTTCTCCAGTGGGCAAAAGCGGAGTTCCCAGAAGAAAACTTCTTGATGGTTCGCGAACTTACCAAGAAATTTGAAACGATTAAGGTAGGTCCAGTGCAGGAATTAGTTGCGGAGCTGCTGGCCCTGGAGCCGCGGGGTGAATATGTGGTGGCCCTCGAGATCAAAAAACCTGAAAGTTCGGCGGTTTCTCGCGATAAGTTACAGGAAGAGCTGCAGGAACTGGCGGATTTAGGGGCCAACCAGAAGATTCTGGTGAAGGTGGGGATCCAAAAAGGCCTCAAAAAAAACGAAGCCTACGATCTCGCCCTAGCGGTTTTAGCCAAGTCGAAATAAGTCGGTCGGAAATCAACGGCCCAATCGGAAATCTCCCAAAATTCCTCGGGAATCCTTTGCGGAATTAACGCTAAACCTCTAAAATAAAAAGAGGAATTGGCGGTGTTCTGTCGCCAAAAAAGAGAAAGCACGGATGCTGAAACTCACGCCTTTTAAGATTAGCGGATTCTTGCTGTTTTTGTTCTGCGCCATCATTGGCTTGCAGCACTTCGTTTTTTCCATCTCCACGCAAAAAAACAATTCCGACATGTACGTTTTTAACTATTTTGAGGATCGCCTTCCCTTTCTTAAGTGGTTGGATAGAACAGATTACGATCTGCACCTTCAACAACAGCCGCAAAGAATGGGGCATCCGGATGTGGTGATCGTTGAGGTCAATGAACGGTCAATTCAAGAGTTGGGGCAATTTCCTTTCGCTCGATCCATCTATTCCAAGTTGCTGTTTCGCTTGCAGGAATATGGCGCAAAGGTCGCTGCGTTTGATATTACCTTTCCCGAAAAAGAGCGTAATGAAAGTCAGCGTCAACTGCGGGCCCTTCGGGAAGATATTTTACGTACGAAAGGGCCAAAAGATCCGGCCATTTCCTTAATTGATGCGCGGATGGCTATGCACGATGGCGATAAGCAATTTGAAAATGCGCTACGCCAATTGAAAATGCCGGTCGTGCTCGGCTTTGCCTTCACTGGAGATAAGGCAGTTAAAACTGGAGCAAAAAGTGAAACCCCTCAGCAACTTGAGCTTCTGAAGAAATTTACAATTTTTCGGCGGCAGGTAAGCGACAACGCATTTTTGCATAATCTCTCAGAGCGCATCGCTGTGCTAAATCATTCGGAATTGATGGCGGCCCTTCCAGAACAATCTTCTGTGGCGGCAATTACCGCCGATCCTGATGAGGATAGTGTAATTCGTCAAGCTGTTGGGGCCTTGGGATACAAAGGAATTGCTTTAACTTCGCTCGCGGTTCGCGCCACGGCTGCTTATTTGGGTGTGGAGCCGATCCTAGATGGTTCCGATGGGTTAGCCATTCGCGATCGCGGCGAAGAGGGGAAGTTATATGTGCCACTTTCTCCTGCAGGAACTTACTTGCTGAGATACTACGGCAAAGAAGGGAAGCATAATTATATTGAATTTGCCGACGTGGTTTCTGATGATCCGGACAAACGGACCAAAATAGAATCCCAAATAAAAGGCAAAATTATTTTTATTGGGGTAACGGCCATCGGTCTGAAAGATATTCGGGCTAATCCTTTTTCGAGAGACTATCCAGGAGTGGAAGTGCACGCCACTTTTGCCAGCAACGTCTTGGAGCGTTTCTTTCTGGTGAAAGATCATCGCTACTTTATTTTTGGTTATCTATTCACAATTCTATTTGGGCTGATCGTAAGTGTGATGGTGTATAAAATGAATCCCGTGCTGGCGGCGCTCATCACTTTGGTGATTTCGATTGCGTTACAATTTATCGTACAAAGATTCTTTTTTAACCAGGGAGTAGTGGTTCCTTCGTTTCTTCCCACGTTTGCTGGTTTTATAGTTTTATTTGTGGGTGTCTTGTTCCGCTATTTCACCGAAGAGCGAGAAAAGAAAAAAGTTCGTGGCGCCTTTTCTCGTTACGTCAGCGGCGCGGTGGTAGAAGAGATTCTCAAAGATCAATCCAAGTTAAAATTGGGTGGACAAAAGAAACAGCTCACCGTGATGTTTTGCGACCTCAAAGGGTTTACCAAACTTTCGGAAAATATGGACGCCACCAAGCTCACGGCGATGTTGAATGAATATTTTACGCGAATGACATCCATCATTCTCAAAAATCAGGGCACTTTAGATAAATACATGGGAGATGCCATCATGTGTTTCTGGGGAGCGCCCTTGGATATTCCTAATCACGCTGAGTTAGCCTGTAAAACAGCGGTGGAAATGGTGCAAGAGCTGGAGTTGATCAATCGCGTTTGGAAAGAAAAATATAATATCACGATCAGCATTCGAATTGGCTTACACACCGGCGAGATGAGTGTGGGCAATATGGGTAGTGAGCAAGTTTTTTCGTATACAGTGATGGGCGATCACGTAAATCTGGGCTCGCGACTTGAGGGTGTGAATAATATTTATGGCACCACGGTAATCGTGAGTGAGGCCACTTGTAAGAGCGTGGGTGGTCAGTTTTCGTTTCGGGAATTAGATCGCGTCTTGGTAAAAGGCAAAGATGAAAGCGTAAAGATTTTTGAGCTGTTACCTACGGCGAATTTGGATAGCGATTGGCAACAACAATATAAAAACGCCCACGATGCCTATGCCAAAGGCGATTGGTCCACGGCACTTCAGCTGTTTGAGAATTGCCTGAAGACGCGGCCAGACGATGGCCCGTGCCAAACATTTATCAAACGCATTCAAGAGCTTCGTGACCCGCCCAAGGATTGGGATGGTATCTGGAAAATCGAGTCGAAATAAGGAGAGGATGCCTGTGCGACACACACCCATTGGAATGGACTTAGAGCTACTACAGCAGCATTTGCATGAAGCCTTCGATCAAGAAGATCGAACGATCACCAAAAAGGTGAAGCGGCTAGAGAAAGAATTAACGGAAATCATCGCAAAAGCGGAAGATTATACGGATCAGTTGGAAGAGCTAATGCAATTTTCGGCGATTCTCAATTCGACTTTGGATACCCATCGCGTGCGGGAACTAGCGATGAAAGCTACTTGTAAAGTGCTGCGCTGCGAAGGCGCCACGCTCTATTTGATCGACGAAGAAAAGCAGGAACTTTGCTTTGAAACGATTGTGGGAGCGATTTCGGCTGAGCAAATGAAAGAAATTCGTCTGCCACTAAATGATCAGTCGGTGGCTGGTATCGTAGCGCTCTCGCGTGATGGTGTGATCATTAACGATATTGAAACCGATAAGCGGCACAATAAACGAATCGATCGCCGGAACAAATTTCTCACGCGCAATATGTTGTGTGTGCCCTTGGAGTCAAAAGGGAAGGTGATCGGGGTATTGCAGGCGATCAATAAGACGCGCGGTGACTGGGATACGAAAGAAAAACGATTGTTGGATACCTTGGCTCACCAAGTAGCGATTGCGGTGGAGAACTCACTGCTCTACCAAAAGTTGAAGAATCAGTTTTATGAAACAGTATTTGCCATGGCCAATGCGGTGGACGCCAAAGATCGTTACACCGGCGGGCACACAAAACGAGTAGCTTATTTTTCCGAAATAATTGCCAAGTATATGGGCCTCACTCGTGATCAGGTGGAAGAAGTCCGCTTGACGGCAATTTTGCATGATATCGGTAAAATCGGGATCGATGATAAAGTGCTGAAGAAAGAAGCTCCGCTAGACAAAACGGAGTGGGAGCATATGAAGTTGCATCCTGAACTCGGATACAAAATTTTGGCAGGGATCCCCAGCATGAAGAAAATCTCTGAGGGCATGCGCTACCATCATGAACGTCCCGATGGCCATGGCTATCCACAAGGTCTCAAGGGCGAAGAAATTCCGTTGATCGCGCGAATTATTTCCGTGGCTGATACTTTCGATGCCATGACTTCCAATCGTCCCTATCGCAAAGGGATGGAGTATGAGGTGGCTTTCGCGGAGATTGTGCAACAGCGAGGCAAGCAGTTCGATGAGAAAGTAGTTGACGCGTTCGTAAAGGCTTTTACACTAGAGAGAATGGGGAAAAAACGCGGAAGTTTGGGGGACGCTTGAAATTACGAGTGTTAGGCGGAGACGGAGGAGTGGCCCCAGGGTTTCAGACCACCAGCTTCCTCATCAACAAGAATATCCTAATTGATGCCGGTTCCGCTGCGACTACCTTGTCGCTCAAAGATCAACGCGATATCGACTATATTTTCATTTCCCACACGCACTTGGATCATGTGAAAGATATCTGTTTTTTAGCGGATAATATTTTCGCGCTTCGCCGTAAACCCATTCAACTCATCAGCACTTTCGAGATTCTCGACATTCTGCGCAAGCATTTGTTCAATAATAAAATCTGGCCAGATTTTACCACCATCACCAATGGTCATTGCCCCATTTTGTCTTATCGCCCCATCGAAAGTTCGGCCAAAATTGGCTCTATTGAGGTCTCTTTATATCCGGTGCATCATCCCGTACCGGCCGTTGGCTTTATCGTTCGGGAAAAGGGCAAGAATTCGATTTTGATCACCGGCGATACTGGCCCCACGGATTTATTGTGGGAAGAGGCCAATAAGGAGCCTCGATTGAAGGCTGTTTTGACGGAAATTGCCTTTCCGAATCGCATGAAGAGAGTGGCTGAAGCGGCGGGTCATTTTACGCCCGATATGTTCGAAAGTGAGATGGCCAAGCTGCAAAAGAAAGTGCCGCTCCTGATCTATCATTTGAAGCCCGAGTACATCAAAGAATTGAAGAAAGAAATCGCGGCCTTAAAGGTTCCAAAACTCAAACTCCTGAAGACAAACCAGCGCTATTCGTTTTAGGATAGGGCGCATATGTCATCCTTTGATAAGATCAAAACACCTGGTATTAAGGAAAAATCCGATCGCTCTTCGCGCGTGCCGGAGGGCATGTGGTTTAAATGCACGGATTGTGGCGAAGTCATGGAGACCAAAGCGCTCCAAGACAACCATTACATTTGCACGGAATGCAATCACCACTTTCGCATGAGCGCACGGGAGCGAATCTTTCACCTCACGCAAGGCGCGCCCTTTGAAGAGTACGGCCATGAGCTGCGCTCCTCGGACCCTTTGCAGTTTTATGATTTAAAGCCGTATAAAAAGCGTCTGGAAGATTCCATCGCCAAACACCAACAAAATGATGCTTTTGTGTCGGGACGTTCGGAAGTGGGTGGAGTGCCAGTGCAGATTGGCGCCTTCGATTTTAAATTCATGGGCGGATCCATGGGCATTGTAGTAGGTGAGCGAATCACCTTAGTGCTCGAAAACGCTTTGAAAGAAGGCACCGGCGCCATCGTAGTGAGTGCCAGCGGCGGAGCCCGAATGCAGGAAAGTATTCTTTCGCTCATGCAAATGGCGAAAACTTCGGCCTATGTTTTAGAGATGCGTAAAGCGGGATTGCCGTTCATCTCCATTTTGACGGATCCAACCACTGGTGGTGTTGCGGCCAGTTTTGCGATGCTCGGTGATGTGATTTTAGCCGAGCCCAAAGCTCTAATCGGTTTTGCTGGTCCACGTGTGATTGAGCAAACGATTCGGCAAAAATTGCCCGAAGGTTTTCAAACGGCGGAATTTTTATTGCAACAAGGCTTTGTGGATCAGGTAGTGCCAAGGGAGCAGCTCCCACATGCAGTTGGTTCGCTATTGAAAATGTTGCAGTGGAAAAAAATCAAACCGGAAGCGAAAAAGAAGAAATAGACCGCGTGAAACTACTTCTCGCCCTCTTGCTGATATTCTGCCCATGGAGTGCGTTTGCCGCTTCAAGCTTTGAAGTTGCGGGCGTAGAGGATCAGCATCATATTACCGCTGATCGAACACTCTATCATTCCAAAGAAAAAATCTACGAAGCATTTGGGCACGTGGTGGTGAGCGCCAAGGGAAAACGACTTTCCTCCGACTATCTTTGGCTCGACGAAACCACCATGGAGATGAAGGTCAAAGGTAATGTGATTTTCGTGGACGCCACCACCACTGTGCAAGCCGCGGAAATGCATATCAACTTGAATACTGGCATTGGCTCGATCTTTTACGGTAAAGTTACGAACGATTTGTATAGTTTAAAGGGGCAACTCATTCGGAAGGTGAGTAAAGATCGTTTTCTTACCACCGAAGGGGAATATACTACTTGCAAAGATTGCGCAGAATCTTGGAAGGTGTCTGCTCGTAATGTGGACATGACTATTGATGGTTATGCCTTCATGGATAATCTATACATCAAGATTAAAGATATTCCGACGCTCTACTTACCGTATCTAATCTTGCCAGTAAAAACCCGTCGACAAAGTGGTTTGCTCTTTCCGAGAATCGCTCTTCAGACAGGAAATCATGGCTCTATCTATGTGCAGCCGTTTTTTTGGGCCATTAGTGACTATCAAGATGCGACAATTTCCGCGGGAAGATATTCGGCCCGTGGAAATCGCTATGAGTTTGAGCATCGTTACATGAGCTACGGAGGAATCGAAGGAATCCTCAATGTGTATCGAACCGAGGATCGAAAATACCTATATCGTTCGGTTCGCACAGGAATCAAAACCGTTCACAATTTTCCCATTTCCGATCACCTATTGTTTAAGTTTCGTGCCTATGAAATTTCCGATCGTGATTACTTAAAAGATTTTTCTGGAGATGTACCCGGCTGGCAAATGCCTGCGCTGGAGAGCGGGGCGGTGATGTACTCACCGTTTGATGAATTCTTTTTCGCTGCCGAGGCCAAACGATATCGAAACTTACTTTATGATAACCCATTGGGATCAGATGGCGGAACTGTGCAAGCCCAGCCGACGTTACACTTCGGTTGGCGGGAAAAGCGAATTGTTGGTCCAGTATTCGGAAATATCTATGCTCGCTTTGATTCTTTTCGGCGCACCAATGGTTCATTTTTCGATCGTAACAACAATAGGTTTTTTGACGTAGGTCAGGATTCAATCCGCTCTGCCGATCGAACCATCATTTCCCCCGAGCTTTCGGCACCTTTCCCCGCCGTTGGTTTTATGAGTTTTAATCCTTCAGTTCAGTACAACGAGATTCGCTACAAGTTTTCCGTGCCAACGGATCGTGGCGATGTGCCAGATACGTCTACGCGATATTTACTGGCTCGATTAAATGCTTCCACGAATATTGAAAGAGTATTTGATTACGACGGCGAAAAGGTAAAACGGATCAAACATCTTTTAGTTCCGTATCTAACGTTGTCTAGTATTCCGTGGTTGCAGCAGGGAGTGGCTGGTCATCCCTTCAACTCTGATGGGGGGCAATTAGATAAGCCGACCGGAAAATTTGATCAGTTTGATGTGGTGCCTCTCACTAACGATACTGATTTTTTACGCTTTCCGCAGGGAAAATCGATCACTTATGGTTTTAATTCGAGCCTAATTCGCCGAATGAAAACCACTGAAGAAATGGCTCCACGTGAATATCCATTCGATCAGTTGCAGCCGCGAGAAACTGTCTATCCTAAGCCCTTCAATCGGAAGCAAGAATTGGCAATCGAAGATCAAAAGAGGTGGGATACCTATCAGCCACGTTATGATCTTTACAATGAGGTGTGGACGTTAAACGTATCTCAGTCCTATGACTTTAAAAATGCCGAGAAGTTGCAAGATAAAAAGCGAGCATTTAGTTATCTGCAGGCAAAGTCGAACTTAGTCCTCGATCAATTCAGTCAC
>CAYZLH010000082.1:0-8109 GCA_964478795.1 uncultured Bdellovibrionales bacterium
GGCACAACGTCGCGGGCTACGGCGCGTAGGTCTTCGGCATTCTTAAAGGTGAGAATTCCCGAAAAGGAAATGAAATATCCGAGTTTCAAACATTCTTCAGCCAGTTTGGCCGACCCCGTAAAACAATGAATCACTCCCGGACTCCATCCTGGATGAGCGCGCAGAAATTCGCGGGCATGGGGAGTCAAGAGTCGCAAGGTATCTTCGTCGGCGTCGCGGGTGTGAACCACCACCGGTTTCCCAAGTTCCACTGACAAATTTAGCTGTTGTTCGAGCGCCGCAAATTGAACTTGGCGATCCGAAAGGTTGTAGAAAAAGTCTAGTCCCAATTCACCCACAGCCACGCACTTGGGGTGTTGGTGGTTTGCGCGGATCTTTTCCATAATCGCTGGATGAAAATCTTTGGCATCATGGGGATGAATTCCCGCAGTGAAATAAACTTCCGAAAACCGCTCCGCCAGTGATTTTGTTTTTTCCAGAGAATCCGCGGCTGCGGCGATCGCAATTACACCCTTGATTCCCTGGGCCTTCGCTCGAGCAAGCAATTCCTCAGTGCTCTGCTCATATTCGTAGTCTAGATGGGCATGGCTATCAATTAGCACTCGATTTCTCTTTTTCTACGTAATTCAAAAGAGCTTCCCAGTCTGCAGGAGTTCGTGCGCCCACAGTTTTGCGACCATTAATAATGATCGTGGGAGTCGACTCTAACTGGATCACTTCACCCCACTGAATTTCTTTTTGCAGCTGCGTTTCCGTAGCGGCATCAGAAAAACAGGCTGCATACTTTTCGTTGTTGAGGCCGATTTCTTTGGCAAAATCGGCAAATGAAGTAGCACTCAAAGATTCTTGCTGGTCAAAAATTCGATCATGCATTTCCCAAAATTTGCCTTCTTGGCCTGCACAGATGGCCGCTTTGGCGGCAGCACAGGCTAGTCGATGCCCCCCATTGGGAACTTGGGAGTTACAGCTGCCATCCAGTGGAAAGCTTCGGTAAGAAATTCGTACCTTATCTTTATTTTTCAGGAAAAAGGGGCGCATGAACTGCGAAGCCATTTTACACCCCGGGCATTGGAAATCTGCAAATTCAATGATGTCGAGAATCGGTTTTTCTACGCCTTTGGCGGCAGGACCGGTGCTCGCCTCTGCGGGGAGAAATACTTGCATCCCATTTTTATAGTCATTGATTAACGAATTATCGCCCAATCTCGACTCCTGCGATTGGAGGCCTTTGGCCGATGCGCCGATTACACAGAAAACGACCAAGCACGTGGCACTCGTGGCCAAGCTGGAAAGAACTCTTTCTTTGCGCAGACGAAGATTTTTGTGACGTAACAATTCCAGGTTTGCCCCAAGCGCACCTGCCCAGCTGAGATTGAGGTGCTTCACATAAGCTGGCCAAACCGCAAGATTCACTAGCCAGAGTAGGGCGCAGCCGATGCAAAAACTTTGCAGGATAAATCGGGAAATCGAAAACATAATAACGGTGACGACGATCGCCATGGTGGCTAGGAAAAAACCGACGTACAAGGGTTCATAGGAGGCTTGGTAATTTCTCATGGCCCAAAAAACGAGAATGACTTGCGCGAAGTAAAATCCCATGGCGATTGCGGCGAGGGGGATTCCAAAAATATCACTATATTTAGATATCGCCACGTTGGCACAGCCCTGTGAGCCTACAAATCCAGGTAGCGCGCAGCCCTCCGTTAATCCTGCCATACCAGTGGAAAACTTAATATGGGTGTATAGCAACCATCCCGAAACCAAGATGCCAAATAAAACTAGCGCCAAAATTGCCTTTAGATAAATCGAATCAGTTCTCATGATTACCTCTCGCCAGAATGGTAACATGTTGTCCCGCGCGGGTCACGATTGGAAAGCAATCCACGAGAGGATTCTACCCGCCTTTTCGCGGTCGCGCCGAAAGGAAGGAAGAGAATCTTTCTCTAGGAAGGTGCAGTAGGGCATAATCTCGAGTTCGATCTTGGCATTTTTTGCCGCAGCCGCTTCCAAAAGCTGGCGTCCATTTTCTCCCGGCAGATCAAAGAGAAATTTCTTATTGTCGCCGTCCATGCGGTGAAATTTCGCTAATCCGCGCTCAATGGATCGCGGAAACGCCTGAATCACTTCTTCCCCCACCTCAAATTGTGGAAATTGAATACAAGGGCCGATGACAGCTTGATAATGATCGGCCTGAACTTTTGCGTGGAACTCTTGAAGGCCGAGAAAGCCAATCTGCTGGGCCGTGCCTCGCCAGCCGGCATGAATGGCCATAGCGGCCATGGGCAGTTCGCGGCGAAACCCAACAATCAACAGGGGGGCGCAATCGGCAGAATGCACGCCCACGGGCAGATTTGCTTGTAAGGTGGCAATCCCGTCAGCTTCCTGCATCCGTTTTTCTAAATGATTCAGCCAAACGATGTGTTTCCCGTGGACTTGTTTCACCGTGCAAATCTGCGGCTCTCGTTTTTGTAATTCTTTGGCGAAGGAATCATTATGATTGGAAAGAAACCCATGTTGAATATTTGGATGCGCGAATAGGTTAGATTTTAGCGCGGCAAAGTTCATAATTGCTCCAATACATTTTGCAGATCCTTGGGAATTGCGCTTTCGAAACGCATTCGGGCTTGATTGACGGGATGGGTGAATTCCAAGAAGGCCGCATGTAGAAATTGTCGCGATCCTTTTTCTAACTCCTGAATCATTGTCCAAGCTAGCGGTGCCTTTTTTTCTAGAATTTTACTGGCATCTTCCCGAGCCTTTTTCGCCGCTCTAGTAGCGTTATAATAAGTGGAGTCACCCACCAGGGGATGCTGCAGGTTGGAAAAGTGCACGCGGATTTGGTGCGTGCGACCAGTAAAAAGTTCGGCCTGAAATAAAGATACGCACTTATGATAGGTTTTTTCTGTGCGAAATTTTGTCACGGCCCGTTTGCCATTCGCGACCACGGCCATACGTTTCCGATCTTTGGGATCCCGGGCGATGGGTTGATCTATATTTCCATCCGCTGGCAGCACGCCCCAACATAATCCCAAATATTTTCTGATGATGGTATGATCGTGAAATTGCTTAGACAAATGTTCATGGGCGAGGTCGGTTTTAGTGACCACTAAAATACCAGAGGTTTCTTTATCAATTCGATGAACGATTCCGGGGCGAATGGTGCCGCCGATTCCCTTTCCTTGCGATAGATCGCCAAGATGATGGAGTAGGGCATTTACTAGAGTGCCATCCTCATGGCCGGCAGCGGGGTGAACAACCAAACCAGCTGGCTTTTCAATTACGGCAATTTGGTCGTCTTGGTAGAGCACCTCGAGAGGAATGTCTTGAGGTAATAACTCCAACGGTTTGGGCTTAGGGAAAAATACTTCTAACTCAATCGGCTCCTCAATTTTACGATTTGCTTTTACGGGTTCGCCGTTGTGGCGGACGAGTTTTTCCGCTAGTAGATTTTGGATTCGCGACCTAGATAGTTTCAATAGGGAAGCCAGGGATACGTCTAAGCGCTCCGAAGTGGCTGGGACGACGATTTTTTTCCATTCCCCTTCAGCAGAAAACTTCACGAAGAGAGCCTAACCTGGTCTTTTCGATTTAAGGTGATTCATATACGAAGTGGCCGCTTTTTCGTGATCCATTTTCAGGGCTTTTGCGTATTGAATTACGAACCCTCTTACAAAGACGTTCGCCGGGAGCTTGGCAAAATCGTCTTCTTCAAGAGCGTTAAGGTAGTTTTTGCTAATTTTCAAAATGTTCATGATTTCATCTTGGGTGAGTTTTTTATACTCACGAACTTCTTTGAGAAACGGCCCCGTCACGTTTTCACACTTTTGAATTTTTTCTTCCATTTCTGGATTTGCTTCAAAGGAACGGAATACGGAAATTGGCTTTGCTGATCCGCTACTAACGGGGGAGCTCTGAGCTGCTTTTAAGCGTTCGATAGGTGACAGGCCCGCAGCGGCCTCTTTGCTTTCTTGTTTGGCCCTTTCGGTAACTTTGCGGAAAGGGTCGTCCTCAAAAGTAAAACGGTCGCCGTCCTGAGTTTCTTTCGCGTAGTTATCGCGAGTAAATGCGGCCACCGCATGATTCCCGCGGTGATAAGATTCGTAAACTGATTCCGAGGAAACGATTCCATGAGATTCGTCGTATTTTCTGCGCTTCTCCGGGTCCGATAAGACCGAATAGGCCTCTTCTATTTCGTCAAGGATTCGCCTGGACTCTTCTTTGTCGAATAGGGAATAGGAAGCTAGCGAGTCGCGGTTATAGGCATTTTTGGCCCGGATATAAGACGTTCGGATGATTTCGGGATTGGCGTTTAAGCTAATATCCAAAATTTCATAATAGTTTTGTTTGCCGTCTTTTCCCATGACCTTGTACCCACTATTTAGAAAAATACTTGCGTAAGTTCACAGTAGCATAACGACATGAATTCTGAAGGGAATTTTCTGGGTCTGAATTTCTTGCCGAGTTCTTAGGCCCCGGCTTCAGCGCGTTTCAGTTTTTCCGCTTGCTCGGCCACAATATGTCCAACCATCTTTTGAATGGCGGGAACTAGCGGGCTAGAGGGAAATTCCAGTGCCAGGGGGCGTTTTCGTCTTACGCTTTGCCAAACGGCCGAGTCGTATTCTAGGCAACCGAGGTAATCTAAGTTGAAACCAAAATATTTTTTGCAAACGTTTCGCACACCGAAGCCAACTTCATTATCCGTTTCCGTGCGAGCCTGATTTACGACAAGCTTAATGTCGAAGCGGTTGATGGCGCTGCGAACTTTTGAGCCAACTTCAGGATACTGCTCTTCTAGAGCTCGTAATAAGTCGGCGGGAGTACGGATGCCCAATTCGTTTTTGCGATTCATTGTGGAATCTACAAAGGAGCGGGCGTCATAGAGATATTCAATATTTTTTAGCTTGCGATAGAAAGCGCTTTTAATAAAGCGGTAGGCATTTTCGATACTGGTAGGCTCCGGAAGCACTACTAAGATCCCGACGTCTGCCGCTAGAAAAAAGTCTAGGGTGTTGTACGAGGTGCCGGCCCCAAGATCCAGGATGATATAGTCGGCATTTAGCTGACGTAGGCGATTCAATAATTTTTGTTTTTGTGCATGGGGAAGGTTGGCCACGTTAAGGCTGTCTTGGGCTCCGCTAATCAAAGAAAGATTCGGTACAATCGTTGGCACGCATAGATCTTGTAAATTTTTTACTTCTGGAGAGAAAAGATCGGTGAGGGTTTTGTCGCCCACATCAACGCCTAAACAAGTGTGAAGATTGGCGCCGCCCAAATCGAGATCTACCAACACAACGGAGGCGCCCGCTTTCGCCAGAGTGATAGCGTAATTTGCGGTAATGAGTGTCTTGCCCACGCCACCTTTTCCGCCACCTATCGCCCAAATTTGTTTATAGGAAGGAGGAGCGGAGGGAGTAGCAACGGAAGCGGTTTCCGCGGCTTCGGCTACGAGTTCATTTTCGGCAAAACTATCCATTTTTGGGTATTCACCCCTCCCTTCTTTCTAGTATCCGGAGGCTGACGCCTAAAGTCAACATGGAATAGGGTAATTTTTCTGCGGTGACATTTTGGTGCAACGGTCTTAGACCCGTGTCAAAATGGGCCCCATGTGGAAAGAAAAATTTGATCGCTGGCGAGAGCACCTGAGCAAAATGCGTTTGGCGGGAAGTGCCAGTGGCTTGGCCCAGAGAAGCGATCTTCACTTGGCGCGAAAATTTTTTCATATGAGCGGGGCATTAGTATTTTTGACGCCCTTTTTATTTTTCGATTTTTCTCAGGAAAAAATGGCGGCCATTTTGGGCACTGTTTTAGCGGCGGTAATGTCCCTGGAATACAGCCGGAGCAAGTGGGAGTGGGTCAATGGCGTCGCGGTCAAGGTTATGGGGCCGGTCATGCGACAATCAGAGGTAAATCAGCTAACGGGAATTCCCTTCTATATGGCTTCCTGCCTTTTTGCATTTCTGATCTTTCCGCATCATATCGCTGTACTATCGATTTTGTATCTGGCTTTTGGCGATCCGTTTTCGTCCTTTTTTGGGGTTTTGTATGGGAAAAATAAGATTTTCCCCAATAAGAGCTTGCAGGGAACATTAGGCGGATTTGTGGTTTGTGCCTTGGTAACCGCGGGGTATTTGTATTGGCAAAAAATGGATCCCTCCTACCTCGTAATATTGTCCCTTTTAGGGGGACTAGCGGGTAGCGTTGCTGAGCTGCTGCCCTTAAACGTCGACGACAATTTCTCGATTCCTGTAGTGAGTGGCGCCCTAATGGCGCTGGCCTTTTGGTCGGCCGGGCTGCCATTATCTTAGCTGATGCGGAGTGTATAAAACTTACAGCCCTGTATAAATTTTCGTCAGTTAGGGGTGAATAGGCGAATGACATGGGGAAAAAGTTAGAATATAAGTGTTTGAAATTGTTTGATTAAATCAATTTTGTCGGTTATTGGCACCCCCTTTGCAGTACCTCTAGAAAGAGAGAGGTTTTATGTCGAAGAAGACAATCATTATCACCCTAGCCACCGCAACAGGATTTGCCGCCATTTCTTTCGCGCCTGAGCAAAACGCGATTGGTAGTATCCGTACCCCCGCTGCCGTAATGGTTAGCCCTACCTCGGATGCCACCTTGGCTGCCCCTCAGCAGAAGCTTTCTAAGCCTAAGGCCTTTTTGGCCAAATTAAAGGACCGTTGGTCAAAGTTTCGTCCGGTTGCAAACAAAGGCAACAATTTAGATATGACCCCGGTTTACGCTTCCCAAACCACCGTAGAAAAGCTGTTTGATGCCGAATTTACCGAAAGAATGAAAAGCGAACATGCGGCGATTGTTGCCCCCATGGAAAAAGAGGCCTTGAATCCTTATCGCCGGTCTTCCCACTGGGAAATGCAGAGATATGAAGAAAGCCGCAAAGCATTGGCTCAGTGGACGATGAAGGAATTGGGCCGTGATCAGTTGAAAGAATTTATCCGTTTACGCAAAAAAGACTCTGCCGCATTGGGAATAGTCGCTGCCACAACCGGCGGAGCTGACTTGGGATCTGATTCTAGCAAGACTGCGGAAGAAGCTCGTCCAGTGTACTCTGAACAAGACCGAATCGCCCAGGCCCACGCCTACACCCCGGAATCCGAACAGGAAGAAATTATCCCTACGCGATTACGCGCTCGCTTGAACGTGCTCAAGACTCAAGGTCAGGTGACCTTTGTGAATCCGATTGTAACTACTTCTGTGGAGGCCCGCGCTGGATCTGGTGAGAACCTCGCTGTAGAGATGAAAAAAGATTTTAAGAAATTAACTCTGAACTCGCATGTTCGCTACGCCGTAGATCAGTCTCGGTTAGTGTTCAACGTAAACAAAAAAATTACAGATGAAGTATCTTTGGATCTAAATTCGGAACGCTTCACTGGCTCTAAGCGTGGTACTGGCGGTGAGAAGGCTAAGGGCACTGCTAAAGTTACGTATTCGATTAGCTTCTAATTACGAATGACTTCGATAGTCTTCGGAGTTTTTCCTGACAAAATGTGAATTTCATTTTTGCCGGGGTTTAATGGAAAGTAATGGGTGAAATAGTTTGTGCTGTTTTCTAGCAGCAACAAGGATTCTCCCGTCGTTTCATTTTTTGCCCGCACGCCTGCTTCTTTGCCGAAAATTTTTCCGCTGCACTTCTGCCATTGTATTTGTAAAAGCGCCGCCGAAGTTGTTAGCGCTTGAACGGATTCATTTTCTAAGCAGCCTAAAATTAGGGAATACGTAGAGCGTGATTCCAGGGGGACAGACGCAAGGGAGCGCGAATCAGCGGTGCTTGAGGGCAGCTGAGTCGTGGATTGAACCTGCGCAGAGCGAGCGTCCAAGCGTTTCCCCCGAAAATTTGCCAAGGAAAGTAGCAAAAAGCCGCCGACGAGTGCAAAAAAAAGGCACTCCCGCCAGGCATTGGACCAAATAGTTAGTCGCGATTTTTCTTCCATATCTGCGATAACTCATCGGACTTTTGGGGGTTTTTATTAACGAGCTAGAGCGAAAAGCGGCGGGAAAAGCTTGATAATTGAGAAAATCACTCTATACCTGAAGGGATGTACGCGGCCAAAATCGATTTTCTTTTTGAATCAGCCCTATTTTTAGCGG
>CAYZLH010000082.1:8119-8868 GCA_964478795.1 uncultured Bdellovibrionales bacterium
CCGTCAGCTTTTCCCTCTGCGTGTATGTTTTGTCTAAGGGAGTAGGCAACAAATTAAATCTGGCATACAGCGCACTCACACTCTGTATCTCCGTATGGGCCTTTTCGTTTTTTGTGGCCAACGTTTTGGATTGGCGATTGGCGGAAAGCACGCACATTTTAGCCACGCTAATGCTTGCCCCGATGAGCCTAGTGTTTCTCAACGTCTTTTTACGACCTGATGGAAATGTTTTCCCTTGGGTAATGCGGGTGGCACTGGGGAGCTGTATCCTATTATTCTTTCCCATTGTGTTTGGACTCGACAAAACTCCCTGGATTCGCGATCTAGCTTTTTACTCACCATCGCTGATCGTGATCGCGAACTTGTATCTTTTCCTTTCAGAGACTCTTGGCAAAGTGCGGCCGCGAGGGGGGTGGGGAGAATTTTCGATCTTAAGTTCGATTGAAATGAAAAATGCGCTCCGCCGCCGCAACTTTTGGCTTTACCTTGGTGGCGCCTTCGTCACCATCCTGTGCGTAATGGATCGAGTGAGTTGGATGGGGCGTACTCTTCCGGCAGTGGGAAATTTGTTGCTCGCGCTTTATTTCTATTTCATCAAAGATGCAGTGGTAAATCCGAGCATGGTGAGCTCTCGTCGGATCATTGGAAATTTATTGGCAAATTCCGTAGCTGCGTTTATCACATTCCTTTCTTTTTTTCTTATGACTCGCTGGGTGATCGGCAACTTCACTCTCTTTGCCGACAACGTA
>CAYZLH010000083.1:0-8855 GCA_964478795.1 uncultured Bdellovibrionales bacterium
GTAGCAGATGCTACCACGCTGACCGAAGCGGGTTATGTGGGTGAAGACGTAGAAAATATTATTTTGAATCTTTTGCAAAACTGCGATTTCGACGTGCAACGCGCCCAGCGTGGGATTGTGTATATCGACGAAGTGGATAAGATTTCTCGTAAATCGGAAAACCCTTCCATCACCCGTGACGTATCTGGGGAAGGTGTGCAGCAAGCACTGCTAAAAATTATTGAAGGAACTGTAGCTAACGTACCGCCTAAGGGTGGCCGTAAGCATCCTCAGCAAGAATTCATTCAAGTGGACACCAATAATATTTTGTTCATTTGCGGTGGCGCCTTCGTGGGCCTCGAGCAAACGGTAAACTCTCGTGTGGGCAAGAGCTCAGTGGGTTTCAATGCTAGCTCGCAAGGCAAGAAGAAGATGACCAATAACGATCTTTTGGGCGCCATTGAGCCTGAAGATTTGGTGAAATACGGATTGATTCCAGAGTTTGTGGGACGTCTACCCGTAGTAGCTACCTTGCGCGAGCTCGATGAAGCTGCGCTGGTGGATATTATGACCCGTCCAAAAAATGCGATTGTGAAACAATACCAAGCGCTATTTTCCATGGACAATGTGAGCTTAGAGTTTGAAGAAGAGGCCATTAAGGCCATTGCTCACGAGGCCATTCGCCGCAAAACCGGCGCCCGTGGACTACGTGCCGTGGTAGAACAACACATGCTGGATGTGATGTATGAAATTCCTGGTGCCAAAAATATTAAGGCCTGCCGAGTGACGAAAGAGACCATTGAGCAAGGCAAGCGCCCTGAGCTGATTTATAAGGATCCTACGCCGGTGAAAGCCGACGGGGGAGAGGGTAGCGGCTCCGGCGAGGAAGAAATCGCCTAAGCGCCTCATAGCGCATCATGAACGGCCAGACCTGCAGCAGGACTGGCCGTTTGCATTTCCAGTTCTTGACAGGGGGGGCCTGCTGGCTCTATGTTTGGGGCATAGGAGATCACCCATGGCCCGAGTTACCATCGAAGATTGCTTACAATTTGTGCGAAATCGTTACGAGTTGGTCCACCTTTGCACCAAACGTGCTCGTCAACTCTATCGCGGTGCTGATCGCCTAGTAGCTTCGAAAAACAACGAAGTGGTCACGGCCTTGCGGGAAATCGCTGCTGGTAAAGTGCGTTTGATCGATATCGAGCCGGAAACCAAGGAACCAAATCCTAATCTCACCCAGTGATTTTTCTTCTTTTTTCGCTCATTGCTTTTGCTGCGGAGAAATCCCTGCCCTATTTAGGGCCAGGGGCGGAAACTCTTTCCAAAGAAGAATACGAACGCATTTATAAGTCCTACATCCAATCCAGCGTTTTGCTGGGCTATCCCTTTTTACAAAATTACCCGCAAGCTTGCGATCAGGCCCTCAGCGCCACCTTTCGCCAGGCCGGAATGTTTGGGTATCCTGTGCCCGGGGATGCGGCAGTTCTAAAAACCACCAAAACAATCACTGGGAAAAAAGTGGAATCCTATGAATTAGGAGGAAGCTTGCTCCAGCTCTCGCGCGCCGCCAACGGGGCGCCGGAACGCCTGATGTGGATCAATTCGTCTTCACCAAAGGCGAATCGTCAGCTGGCGCAAAAAATGAAATCCGAAGTTCTGACTTTGGAAAAAGATAAGGTCACTGGTCTGGAGCGCGTGAAGGGCCTGCCCGTGGGCCTTCCGCACCCTTATCTGAATCCCAATGGGCAGGGGCTCATCGTGCGGATTCTGCGTTTCAATGGGAAGATCGACGGCTGTGCCCCCATCGAGTTTTTTGACAATGCCTGGACCAATGGCTTTGATTTGAGTGAAACGCGCTGCCAAGAACTGCAGGGCGATGCCCAGCGAGTATGGACGGCGGAAATTTCCCCCGAAGCATTTCGGAGTCGCGAACTGGAAAGAATGAAGGCCAAGGCTTTGGCGGAGGCCCGCAAAAATGGCGCTTCCGAGCAGGACGCGAAAAAACTTGTGGAAAAACACTTCGTTCCACCCTTTACCAGTGAGATTAATATTGTGGGGGCAGCCATGAGGAATCTCGCTCAATGCAATATGGTGGCCCTGGGTGGCCCCAAGAAACGCGCCGAAAATCCTGATGGAAGTGGGGGCAAGCCCACCATCGATGCGCCCGATGCCTCTGGTGCGGCAAAATAAAGACAGAATTCCTGCTTTTTGTCGAAAATCTTTCTCGGATAAATGACCGCCCGTGTTAAATCACCTGCCATCCCCTCGGAGGTTTTATGTTTTTTCTACTTTTCCCACTTTTCGCGCTCGCTGGTTACCAAGGCGATATCACGTTCACGCAATCGCAAATTTCCGACCATCAGCGGGCCTTGCCGCGAATTATGGAGGTGGCTTCGGAATGTCTGAAACGCGACTACCAACGCCACGAAAAGTTTTTTAAAAAGTGGGGGATTTCTCCTTTCTATGGAGACAATTCTTCTTTCGCTAAGTCGACCCCGGCCGAAAAACGAGCCTATCTGCAACGCTACAAAAAATATTCGGAAAAGCAGATCGACTATTTTCTCAAGACGCTCGAACCCACCAGCTGCATTGGTCTCACCTTGAAATGTTTGGGCGAAGGGTTTTCTGCCGCCGGTGAAAAAGAAGTTTGGCAGCGCTTGAAAACCTTCACCGTGCAAAATGGCGTGACCGGTGGAGCTTTGATGGAAGGGTTGCAAAACCTGGGCTGGAGTTTGGTCTATTGGAATCCTGACGTGAGTCAAAATACGAAATGGGATGAGCGCGAGAAGGCAGAATTTCCCGATAATCCGAAAAAGATCTGGGGCTTTCATGAATACAATTGGAAGACGGTAAATTCGAAACGCAAATATCTCTACAATACGGTAGACGATGTGACTTCCTATATTAACTTTGGAAAAGGGATGCCCCGCGGAATTGAAAAAGTTCCCTTCTTCGTTGGTATTGCCCATATGGGGTATCACGTATTTCCTGGAACTTTTGGCTACATCATCGAAGGGCATAGCACGCGCCAGTTGCACGACAGTCAAACCATCGAAACTTCGCCCTTTGCGCCGTTACGGGATGGTGGTGGTCCACGAGGGAAGTATTTTTCTGGTTTAGTGGCGATTCCGCCCCGATTTTAATGTTCAGAAAATTAGAGTGACGCGAGATTGATCACAGTCTTGCGTTCGCTAATTTTTTGCGCGGTAATGGCATCGTCAAAATAAACGCTTTTTTCCTGTAGGTTTCCCAAAATCGTTTCTTCCACAACCACTCCAGAACTAGTGGTGAACTCATGCCACTGCTTGGGCAAAATGGTGACTTCTTGTCCGGCGACCAAATAATGAGGTTCACCATCAATTAAGAGTGAAATTTCACCATAGAGCACTCGAAATCGCTCCGTTCGTGATTGGTGCTGATGGTTAGGGTGTTTCTGACTAGGCAATAAAATTAGGTATTTTACGTTTGGGTCAGTGGGATTCTGTACCGAGAAACAACCGGTGTGGGAAAACTCCGCAAGACCATAGTGGTGAGAGAGTTCAAGTTTCTGCAAAATGCTCGTGGGCAGGTTGGCCTTTTGGCAAAGCGAACGAGCTTTCTCTGCAAGATCTTGTTCCACCGATTTTTCTCTTAGGCCTTCGTTCTTTTTGTAAGATGTGGTGGCGACAAGCGAATTGCCGCTAGAAAAAATTGCTGGAGAATTTTGTTCGTCTGTCTTTGGAAAGGCAAAAAACGTATTATCTTTGCCGATGGTCTGTCCCTCCTGAATTTCTTCTTTCGCAAAAACACCGCGTTGTAGTTTTGCTAAAGATTGTTGTTCAATCTTTCGGTTAGCAAAAGACCCATCACCGCTGCTCTGCCAAGCCTGGGAGAGCTGATGAAGCCAAATGGCAGCCTCTTCCGGAAGCAAAGAGTATTTATTATTTTTAAATTGTTCGGAGGGGTAGGCGATGTGTCGTTCAAAAAGTACGGCACCATTCCCCACAGCAACTCCTGTGGTCACCGGGTCGCTACCCGTTTCATGCGCTGAGTAGCCAATGGCGATTTGGGGAAACTTTTCTTTTAAGACGCGGATGCAGCTGAGCCGTAAATCTTTTCTGTCACTGGGATAAAGAGCGATACAATGCATGAGCGCGAATGGGGCCGAGCTTTTGGCAAAAAAACTAACGATTTTTTTAATGGCTGGCAGTTCCAAGCCGCCGGTGGACAGCACCACGGGCTTTCCACTGGTGCGAATCTTTTCCAATAACGGCCAATCTTCCCCGCTGCAGCTGGCGACCTTTAAATAATCTGCTCCGTGGGCCACGGCCCGATCTACTGAGACCTCATCAAAAGGGGTAATTCCCAGCACCAGGTTTTGCTTTCGTACTTCCCTGATGATTTCGCGGAAATTTTCTGCTGAAAGGCGGGTACTTTGAAAACGAGTCACGTACGGATTGCCAGAGGATTCGGCATCAGGATGAAAAAAAGTATCTAACTCGCGATACTGCAACTTTAAGGAAAGATTTAGCGTGGGAAATTGCGGCACCAACTGGCCGATGCTGCGGGCAATCTGTAGGCCGTGCGCAACGTCACCAAAATGATTATTGGCCAAATCAAAAGTAATTAATTTCGAAAATGAAAAACTCATCGGTTGACGGAAGCCTACCAAAGATCGGAAGGCTTCCTAAATTATTTTTAGAAGGAGTTAAGGAGATTTAGGATTTCGAATTTGTTCAAAAGACCATTTTAATGCAATGCCTATAAAGATTTTATGGGGCTGTGCACTGAAGAGTGGAATTCCCTGTGACTTTTTCAATAAATTCAAATTTTGACGAGTAATACCCAAAAGGAATCCCTGGTTGGTGATCGGTGAAGGACTGATTTAGTAAGAATACCCTTTTTCTACTTCGATAAAAAATTGATCGATTTCCTGCTTCGACAACGATAGTGGGGGCATCAATCTACCCATTGCCGTAGGAACCGGGAATTCATCTCCCCCATAAATGAGCATCCCTTTTCCGCGAATATCTGGATTGCCGTTCGGATTCTTTTTCAATCGGGCATAATTGCTTTTTGCTTGTTTCAGCTTATCGGTAAATTTGTCGATCCGTTCTTGATATTCTCGTTTCCAACGGGCCACATAGTCCGCTTGATCGGGTCGTTTTTGCAGATCGACATCAAGAATCTTGGCTAAAGAAGCTTTTTCTTGTTCAATTGATTTTTGCCATACACCGATTTCCCGCTGTAATTCTTTTAGTTTTTTATTGGCATAAAATTCTCTGAGTTTGGCAAGAAAATACTTACCTCTATCTTCGGCATTCTTCTCCAGATTGCCATCCACTACGCGATTAATGATTTGTGCTCCCTTATTGAGGGGTTCTTCATAATGAGTCAGCGTAACGGGCCCTGACTTGGCTTGATCCAGATACTTCAACAAGCCAGGCGCGTTCTCCCGTTTTACTTGGGCAACTCCTGCCACTTGTAGACCCTTACCAAAGGTTACAAAGTCGGGCTCAAAGCCTTCATAGAGCTGATATGAGAAAAATTTTCCAGTTCTTCCGCCCCCATTCAGTATTTCATCGGCAAAAATCGGAATTTGAAATTCGTCACAGAGCTGCCGAAGGGCTCGCAAGAATTCCGGGCGATAGAAATATACTCCCTTTGAACCCAAGATTGGCTCGAGTAAAAATCCCCCGATTGCCGGTGCATTTTGGGAAAATTTCTCACGAATGGCGGCCAGGGCATTTTTTTCTAGTATTTCCAGTCTGGCGATTTCTACAGGGTCGGTAGGATTCCAGTAAGGAGTATGAGGGCTTTCGATCAAAAGACTGCGATCTTGTCTGTTACCCATGTGACCAAGCTTGGAAATTTTTCCGTTGACTCCGGCATAGGAGCCTTCAAATGCGATAATCTCCGCAGGACCTTTTACCTTTTTCCTACGCACTACATCTTCGGCTATATCGTAGAGTGAATTATTGGCATCGGTTCCAGTAAGCGCAAAACGCGTGGGCGCGCTCACATTTGGGGGCACCGCTCGCTTCCAGGCTTGGCTAAAATTCGAAATGGCGGAAGTACTTGAGCGTAGGCCCATTACCTCTCCGGAGGCGCCACTGGATTTCAATGATTTTGCTAGATATTTTGGATCCTGAAATGCGGGATCAGAATCTTCTAAGAGTTGCCAGCCCCAGCCACGATTTATGTCGATAAATCTTCGCTCTTTTTCTGCTGGTTTAGAGTTTAGCAGGGCAGATTTTAATGCGACGGCAGATTTACCAAATTTTTCCTCCCAGTTAATTTCTTTACTAGCGATAAATTCTAAAATTTTGTTTTGAATTTCCGGTTTTAATAGTTCTTCTTTTTCATTCACCTTTCCTAGGTGCATTAGGTCTTCAATTAGATCTGGAGAAAGTGTTCTTAATTTTCCATGTGTTTTTAGAGCCAAAATCCCGCTCGTCACCTCTTCAAAGGAAAATCCGTTGGATGTTTCTCCGAACGCAGCAAATTTATCTGCGCAAGTAAGCACGGTTGGATCTACGGCCTGGGAAGTCAGGGGATAAAGTAGAAAAAGTAGGAAGATCGTCCGAAATCCCATTCTTGCTCTTCGGTATTTCTCACTCAAATGATGACAATTTTTGCCTTGATGACGGAGCCGTGTATGGGCTCCTAGGCTGTGGAAAGGCTAAAGGAATACGTTCTCTAGAAACAGAAAATCGGGCGTGCATTATATTGGATCGAACTACTCAGTTGCGATTGAAAAAATTCAAGAGCAAATCGTGGAAATGGTGGGGTTAGAGGGAGTTCAATAAGTTTAAAATTTCGTCTTTGCTGAGATCGGCGTTCTTTGATGCGTCGCCTATAACGCCTTCTGCCAGCGCTCGCTTTTTCTTCTGTAGCTGCAGTATTTTGTCTTCCACGGAATCGCGGGCCACCAGGCGGTGAATAAATACGGGGTTTTCTTGACCGATGCGATGCGCCCGATCGGCGGCCTGATCTTCTGCGGCTGGATTCCACCAAGGATCGAGAATGTAAATATGGTCAGCGGCGGTAAGGGTGATGCCCACGCCTCCAGCTTTGAGCGAAAGAATCATTACAGGGGGGCCATCTTCTTTCTGGAAGGAACTCACCACTTGATCACGATGCCGAGTGGATCCATCCAAGCGCGAGAAGCGAATGTCTTTTGCTTTTAACCGTATCTCCACAAGATCGAGGAGGGATGTCCACTGCGAAAAGATTAGGGCTTTATGACCAAGGTCCAGCGATTCCTCCAGCGACTCCATTAGCAAATCTAACTTCGCAGATCCAAAAACAGCATCGAGGTTGGAGCCCGGGACAAGGGCAGGGTGGCAACAGGCTTGCCGTAAACGCAAAAGCATTTCCAGAGCCGCGAATACGGATCCGCCGCCTTCCAATTTTTCCACCACTTCCTTTTTTGAACTAGCCAGAATGGCTTTGTAGAGCGTTTGTTCTTCTTCAGAAAGATCGCAATGTAAGACCACTTCGGTGCGAGGAGGAAGCTCCGGCGCCACTTCCGTTTTTTTGCGGCGGAGGAGGAAAGGTTTGATGCGCAAGCGGAGCTTTTCTAGCTTCCTTGGATTGCCGGAACGAATGGCGTCGCCAAAGCGCTCCATAAACTCGGAGCGTTTCCACAATAAGCCCGGATTGATAAACTGAAACTGGCTCCACAAATCGTCGAGTTTGTTTTCGATGGGCGTGCCGGAAAGCGCGATGCGGAATTTGCCCTGCATGCGATGGGCAGCTTTGGCGATTTGGCTATCAGGATTTTTGATCACCTGAGTTTCATCGAGGATCACGGTATCCCAATCCATGGCCGCCAGTTTTTCTTGGTCCATACGTAAGATTCCGTAACTGGTGAGTGTGATTCCATCCGCAAGTTGGCGATTGGGGCCGTGATACAAATTTACCTTTAGGCTCGGGCGAAACTCTTGAATTTGGTCGGCCCAGCTTTGCAAAACGGAAGTGGGGCAAACGATGAGTGTGCGCCCTTCGATCACAGCAATACTTTGCAGCGTTTTTCCCAAACCCATATCGTCGGCGAGCAGCGCACCTAATCCCGCTTGTTTTAAAAACAATAACCAGTCCACGCCTTTGCGTTGATAGGAGCGAAGGTTCGCTTTTAAATCGGTGGGTAAGGGAGCGCGGGGCACCGAATCGGAACCGGAAAGCTTGGCCACGAGTTGTTTCACTCGATCGGGCACTGGCACACCTTCGGCTTCGCAAAGTTCCGCTAAATCCGGCAAGAAGTGGCGCGGCACAGGCGCTGTGGCATGCACTTTGGCGGCGAGAATCGCCTCCACGCGATCGGCATATTTGAGTAACCAATCATGCGGAATCGCGGCCCAGCCTTCGCCGGGCACCTGCACGAAAGAACGATTTTCGCGCCAGGCGCGGAGCACTTCTTTGGGATCCACCTTGGTGTGACTCTGGGGAATGGCGAAGCCGATATTGAGATTTTCGTCGTCCCACGCCACTTCGGGATTTAACTGGCCTTGCACCGTAAAGGCCTGCAAGCCATTTCCCGTGCACTCCCAGTTGCGCAACTTCGACACAAACAACAAAGCCGACTCGTCTTCAAAGAGGGATTGTCGGCCCACCTGCAATTGCAATTCTTGGTGTAAACGCTTGCGCCAAATTTCTTCCGCCGCCAGATCGCGCTCAGGAACTTGCGCATCATCGAGCATTACCAATTCCGTGCCTTGAACCTCGGCTACCGGTGGATTTCCATAAACCAAGGAAGGAAACACCGACAGTCGGCGCGCTGTTCAGGTGGACGGGGATATCAAGCATCAGAGCTTTCTGAACGAGGGCTTTACGTTTGATACCTTTGTCGAGGGCAAATCCAACCAGCTCGCCAGGGCAGCCTCCATGCAGGTTGC
>CAYZLH010000084.1:0-8819 GCA_964478795.1 uncultured Bdellovibrionales bacterium
CCGCGCCGTATTCATAAAGCATATTGAGCACGGAAAAATTCATGGTGGCGCTAAACAAGAGGATTTGTCGCTGGGGATTTACCTTGGAGAGGATGTATTGCATGTCCTTGACGAAGCCCATGTCAAACATGCGATCGGCTTCATCGAACACCAAAACATCTACTTTGGCGAGATCGAGCATCCGCTCTTTAAAAAGATCAATGATTCGACCGGGAGTGCCCATGATCAAGCGGGCTCCGCCCTTCAAAGCATTGATCTGATCTTCAGAACTCATTCCGCCCACAATGCTAACCGTGGGGATGTCTAAATTTTTTCCCAAACGATTGCCTTCCGCTTGGATTTGCTGAGCCAACTCACGGGTGGGCGTTAAGCAAAGGGCTAAGCGATCTTTATCGAGCGTGGTTAGGCGTTGCAAGGTGGGGATCAAAAAGGCGGCGGTCTTTCCAGTGCCGGTGCGCGACAAACCCGAAACATCTTTGCCTTCGAGGGCCAGGGGCATCACCTGCATTTGAATATCGGTGGCTTGTTGGTAGCCCGCAGCGGAAATATTTTCCAAAAGGGTGGGATGCAGTGGGAAGTCTTGAAAATTCATGGTTTTTTCTACTCTATCATCTCGGCAATTCCACGCCTATAGGGGCGATAAGCCGAAGAATTCTTTCTCCTTGCAAACAGGTGGAAAACAAGATTTTCTTTAGCACGAAACCTAGCGAGAGGGGAGCATTAGATGGCGGTTCGAGCCTTAAATTCCAAAGAAATCACCGAAGCACTGCAAAGCCTGAAAAATTGGCAGTTGGAGGGCCAAGAAATCGTCAAAACCTTTGAATTTACCGGCTTTCTTCCGGCCATGGGTTTTGTGAACCAGGTGGCCCTGGTGGCCGAGCGACAGGATCACCACCCGGACCTTTTGCTAAAGTACAATAAGGTTACGCTGCGTCTCAGCACTCACGATGCGGGCGGATTGAGCGAACGGGACTTTCGTTTCGCCAAAACAGTCGATGCGCTAGGGAGCGCCTAAGATGGCGGGGGCAGCCCAAACGGACTCCAGCCAGGCCGATAGTAAAGAGTCCCTTTGGCGGCATTCGGGGGCGGTGGTGCTTTTGCTGCTTACCGGGATCAACCTGCTGAATTATTTGGACCGCTATATTCTCGCGGCGCTGGCGCCGGCAATTCAAAAAGATATTCAGATAAACGATGCCCAATTGGGTTTTTTAGCTACGGCCTTCATGTTTTCCTACTTTTTGATTTCCCCGCTTTTTGGGCGCATGGGTGACACCAAACCTAGATATAAAATTATGGCGCTAGGAGTTTCGCTCTGGAGCGTGGCTACAGCTCTTTCCGGGATGGCCAAGAGTTATTTTGGAATCCTAAGTGCGCGTTTCGCTATCGGGGTGGGCGAGGCGGCCTACGGCGCCATTAGCCCATCAGTAATTACGGACCTATATCCCAAAACTCTGCGAGGTCGGGCCTTTGCGATCTTTTTTATGGCCATTCCCGTGGGCTCTGCCCTGGGCTACTTGCTGGGTGGATTGCTCGAAGGATGGATCGGCTGGCGCCTCGCCTTTTTGGTGGCGGGAGCACCGGGTCTTTTCTTCGCACTGGTCCTATTATTCTTTCGCGAACCCACGCGCGGGGCCATGGATGATGAACCGCTGGAAAAGCCCCAGCCGTTTTTTCAGGTGATGAAAGTCTTAAAAAAGAATCATACCTATGTGCTCACGGTGGCCGGTTACAGCGCTTACACTTTTGTGGTGGGGGGGGTGGCGTTTTGGATTCCCTCTTATATCGAACGTTATTTGGGGGTGACGGCGGCCAAGGGGAATATGGCCTTTGGCGCGCTAACGGTAGTGGCCGGTTTTTTGGGCACGTTGATCGGTGGAGCTTGGGCCGATCGCTGGGCGAAAAAAAGTAATGATGCGTATTTGAAATTAAGTTCGCTTTCCATGTGGGTGGCCCTGCCGATCTTTTGGTTGGTTATTTCGGTGAACGGGTTCACGGAATTTTGTGTGTTGGTTTTCTTCTTGGAGTTTTTCTTATTTTTGAGCACTAGCCCAGTCAACGCCCAGATTGTGAATTGCGTTTCGCCGGCGATGCGGGCCACGGCTAATGCCATGGGGATTTTCTTTATTCACCTATTGGGCGATGCCATTTCCCCCTCCTTGGTCGGCATAATTTCTGTGCAATCCAACCTCCATACCGGGATGTATATTTTTGTGGTGGGAATCTTGGCGTCGGCAGTGATCTGGGGATGGAAAGTGCTGGCCCACTGGGAGTGTCTAGCCTGGCCAGAGGGAGTTGCGTCTTTGCCAAAACTGCAGTGCCATCGCGGGCTGTATGGGGGTGGGGTACAGGAAAATACTCTCGAGGCCTTTCGAAATGCGGCTAAAGCCGGCGCGGAGATGGTGGAGTTAGATGTGCGTTTGGCGAAAGATGGAATCCCCGTGGTGATCCACGATGCCGATACGTTACGCGTGAGTGGGAAAAATCTAGTGGTGAAAGACAACACCGCCGCGGAGTTAAGAGCTGCGGCCAATGCGCCTAGTTTGCAAGAAGTGCTAGAAGATTCTCTCTGTCAGAAATTGCGAATCAATGTGGAAATTAAATCAAATCGGGCCTCTACCGATGGATTAGAGGCGGCCGTGGCCGAAGTAATTCGAAAAACCGGTAGCGAAAAACGGGTGATCTTTAGTAGTTTCAATCCGTTGAGCTTGCGTCGATTGGCCAAGCTTTTACCGCAAGTGCCGCGGGCCTTGCTAGCCACAGAAAAGGCTGAGCCGGGAAATGCCTTCTATCTACGGAAAATGTGGCTAGCCTGTGTGGCGCGGCCCCATATGCTCAATATAAATATGGAATCCGTCACCGCCGAACGAGCTGCTGCCTGGCGATCCCGGGGGGTGCCTTTTGCTGTGTGGACAGTGGAAGACCCCCAAAAAGCCAGAAATCTCTTGGCTCTGGGGGCGGAAAGCATTATCTCTCCAAAGGCGAATTTTTTATGAACCCGCATAATATTGTAAAAATCCAAAGCACGAAATCCAGGCACCCGTGGATCCAAAACGCCGCCTTTGAGCCGCTTTCGCAAGCCCAAGTCTTAGAGGGGGTTTTGCAGAAAGTAAAGGAAGCTAATCGCCACCGTATCGATCGCGGCGGCAAGCCCGTAAAAGTGGTGTTCGATTTGGACTCGACAATTTTCGACGTGAAGCCCAGAAGCTTGCGCATTCTGAAGGAGTTCGCGTTATCGAAAGAGGCGCGGTCGATTTCAACCGAAATGGCCGAGTGGAGCTTGACGCTTCCTGCTTTTCGCTTGCTGTACACTCTGGAAGAAAGTGCTCGGGAAAATGCCGCGCCAGCGGAAGAAGGCGTGAGGCAGCAGTATCTTCAGGCCGCATTTCGGTTCTGGATGAAGCGATTTTTTACCAATGAATATTTGGCCATCGATCAGCCCACCCTGGGTGCAGTGGAATATGTGAACCGTATCGTGGATGCGGGCGCCATCGCAGTGTATCTGACGGGCCGAGATTGGCCGGGCATGGGTAAGGGCACGCGCTCCATGCTCGAACAGAATGGCTTTCCGATTCATAAAAGTTGTAGCGAGTTATTTATGAAGCCAAATTTTCAGATGGATGATGCTGAATACAAAGACGAGGCTTTGCGTGATTTGCGAAGCACGAGCGATACCGTTGCGTTGTTCGATAACGAGCCAGCGAATTTCCACGTGTTTGAAAAAAACTTCCCAGAGGCTTGGCTAGTGTTGCTTCATTCCAATTGTTCACAAAAAGAAGCCAAGCCCGTGAAGCGGATTTATAAAATCGACAGCTTTTTACACTAGCGCTGGCTGGCCAATGCACGAGCAGTGCGCTCTGGAACAAAATAAAATAAAAGTTATTTAATCGAAAACGCCGATTTTTTGACTGAATTCACGGTAGAATTTCAAGCGTCAAAAAATTTTTCTTTTCGAAAACCCGTCTATCGCCATCGTGTAAAGCGCTAAACCCTTGAAGGACCAAGGATTTTTTCCCCATTGTTAAGATGTCTTTGGGTTTTTGTCGTCGATCTGCTCTCGACGGAAGTTTGACAGTGGATATCCACGCTGTTACGATTTTGAATAGGTGGAGGGGAAATCAAATCCCCTAAGAAATTAGAAAATATTGGTAAAAGGCAGCCCACGGTAGGGTTGTTGGCCTTACCCAGGAAGGATCTTAAGGCATGATGCGGAAGTCTATTCTTGTCGTGGACGATGAAGTTTCGATAAGAAAAGCTCTCTCAAAGGCGCTGGAGCGAGAAGGTTACCTGGTAACTTCAGCAAAATCCAAACTAGAAGCTCAGGCCCTCTGCAGAGAAACTAGTTACCACCTAGTGATTGCCGATCTGCAGCTCCCCGATGGCAACGGGATCGAACTAATCCAGACGCTCAAGCAAACGAATCATGAAATGGCCTCGATCATCATTACGGGGAATGCCACCGTAGAAAGCGCGATCCAGGCTACCAAAGAGGGCATCTTCCATTACGTCACCAAGCCCTTCAATATCGACGAAGTTTTAGTTTTAGTTACTAAGGCACTTAAACTAGAAGAGCTCAGCAATGAAAACAAAGTGCTGAAGCAGACCCTTCACCGCAAGTACAATTTTGATAATTTTATTGGGGATAGTTCGGCCATGATGGGGGTTTTCACCATCATCGAAAAAGTAGCCAATACGAATTCCACTGTGCTGATCTCCGGCGAAAGCGGCACGGGAAAAGAATTGGTGGCCCGAGCCCTGCACTTCAATTCGAATCGCAGTGAAAAGCTGTTTATCCCGGTAAACTGTGGCGCCATTCCGGCCGGTTTGCTGGAAAGCGAACTCTTTGGGCATATGAAGGGATCTTTTACGGGGGCCATCTCGAATCGCCCCGGACGATTCCAAGCAGCCGATGGTGGCACACTCTTTCTCGACGAAATCGGCGAGATGAGTCCGGATTTGCAGGTAAAACTACTCCGCGCTTTGCAGTATCAATGCATCGAGCCCGTGGGTTCGGTGAAGCCCATCGAAGTGGATGCCCGAATTATCGCGGCGACCAATGTGGATTTAGAAAAGGCCGTAGTGGATCGTCGATTTCGCGAAGATCTCTACTATCGGTTGAACGTGATTCCGATTGTAATGCCGCCGTTGCGCGAGCGTCGAGGCGATATCCCACTGTTGATTAGTCATTTCTTGCAGATCTATAATTCGGAAAAGCGCTGTGACGTGCAGATTAGCTCAGAAGACGTGATGAATATTTTGATGAGCTATGATTGGCCCGGGAACGTACGTGAGCTTGAGAATCTAGTGCAGCGACTCGTGGTGCTCAAAACCAAAGGCAGCATCGATGTGCGCGATCTTCCGGCAAAATTCTTCAACTCGAAAATGGGAATCACCAATTATGTGAATCCCAATGGCGCTCTCTCCGTGGGGCTTGGCTTTTTAAATTTCGAATTGCCCGAAAATGGTGTGGACCTGAAGGCCATTGTGAATAGCTTCGAAGATCACCTACTCAAGCAAGCGCTGCAAAGAACGAACGGTAATAAAAATAAAGCCAGTGAGCTATTGAAGATGAATCGCACCACTCTAGTGGAGAAGCTCAAAAAGAAGCAAGTGGGACCACAGGCTTAATGCAACCCTAGCCAAACGAAAATATTGCAGGAATATTTAAATTATTTTTTCGTACTGGCGGGACCCTTACCCTCAGCCGGTTTCTTTTCGGCTGGCTTGGGCTCGGCAGCAGCATCATCACTGGATTTCACTGCTTGGCGCACGAAGAATTTTAAGACGTTATTGCGATTTGCGCCGCCGATGAGGCCTTTCAGGTCCTCATACAGAGTGGCATCCGTAAACAAAGCGCCAATAGTGCCTTCGCCATTTTTCACTCGCTCAGATACGGTACGCAAATTTTTCATCGTGGCGGCCAATTCACCGGAAAGATTATTCGCTTTCAATGACTGCGTAACTTCTTTGAGGTTCGCTGTGGTGGACTCGAGATCTTTCATGATGTTGGCCATCTGATTCTTCTGAGCCATGGAGCTAGTGATCACTTTCAAGTTCGCTAAATTCTCTTTGAGCAGCTGCACGGCGCTGCTGCCATCGGCAAGTACTGTGGTGAGATCCTTCCCAGCTTCAGCCTGAATAGTTCCGTTTGGCTCAATGGCGGGGAGGGAAGGGGTGCCGGCGCTGATTTCAAGATACTTGTCGCCCAATACACCTTGGGTCTGGAAGCGCACCAAAGAGTCCTGACGAATTCTTTGCTTAAAACTCTCTTCAATAAACAGGACGATTTTCACGGAGTCGTAATTTTCATTAAAGGTAATTTCTTTTACGCGACCAATTTTTAGTCCGCCGGAACGAATGGCTGCACCTTTGGCCAAGCCGCCAGCATCAGAAACTTCTAGGTTGATGGGATAGTAACTCTCCATCAGCGACTTCCCGCCACCCATCATGATGATGGTGACCATGGAAACTACGATGCCGAGAAATAAAAAGATTCCCGCCTTCAATTCGATGTCGAGTTTGCGTCTCATTTTAATCCACCGATCCTTCTATAAATGCCTTAACGACGGGATCCGTAGATTTCTTAATATTTTCCACCGTGTCGATCACATGAATTTTTTTATTGTATAGAATAGCAATTCGGTCTGAAATCTCTAGAGCCGCGGGAATATCGTGAGTCACGAAGATGGCGCTGCGGCCCATATCGCGAAGTTTGCCCATAATTTCAATGAGGTTCTTCGTATTCTGCGGATCCAAACCGGCCGTTGGTTCATCGTAAAGAATCACTTCTGGATCTAAAATAATGGCTCGCGCTAATCCTACACGCTTTTGCATTCCGCCCGACAGACTAGCTGGCAACAGGTTTTCGGAACCTTGCATACCAATCAACTGCAGCAGCGAGGAAATCTTCTGCTGAATCTCTTCATCTGATAGTTTCGTATGCTCAATTAACGGATAGGCGAGATTATCTTTCACAGACATAGAATCGAAGAGTGCGCCATTTTGAAATACATAGGCAATCTTCTTCCGCACATCAATAAGTTTGTTCTCGGAAAGTTTGGAGATATCACGATCCTGAAAAATAATTTCACCACCATCGGGCCGTTCGAGGCCAATGATCGAGCGTAGGCAAACGCTTTTCCCCGTGCCTGACCCACCAAAAAGGGAAAGTATCTCTCCTTTGCGTAGTCCAAAGGAGAGACCATCGTGCACAGTCTTTTCCTTGAACTTCTTTTTGAGGTTTTTCATTTCTAAAATGAAGGATTCGTTCACATCAACCTCTAAGTGCTAATAAAAATGAAAAACTTGGTAAGAAAAAAGTCACCGATCATAATGGCGATCGAGGAATACACAACTACCCAAGTGGTGGAGTTTCCCACGCCGCGCGTGCCGCCTTCAGTAGAGAGCCCTTTGTAGCAGGCAATAATCACGATAAATACGGCGAAGAATAGAGTTTTGGCGGTGCCCGTCCAATAGTCATTGAAGGTGAGGCCCTCAAAGACTTTTTCAATGAAAAAATGGGCGCCCAGACCCAACTCCAAACCGATGAGCATTCCAGCGATCACACCCACGAGATCGGCCAGTAACGTGAGCAGGGGTAAGCAAATCAACATGGCGACCAAACGGGGGATGACGATTCGTTTGATGGGGCTGGTGCCCAGTGCGCGGATGGCATCGATTTGCTGAGTCACTTTCATAGAGCCAATTTCGGCCGCGATACCCGAGCCCATCCGACCGGCCACCATTAGGGAAGTGAATACCGGACCCATCTCGCGAATAATCGATAGGCCCACTACTTTAGGAATGTATAGTTTGCCGCCAAACTTTTCTAAGCCGTAGCCGAATTGCAACGTCATCACCGCGCCACTGGTTATCCCAGTGATGATTACGAGGAGCAAAGACTGCATCCCGATAACGACGATCTGTTCGGCGGTGAGACCAAAGTAGAAGGGGGGGGTGAATAACTCTTTCACGGTTTGTTTAAATAAGAGGGTCATGCCGCCGAGGTGACGAAAAAGGCTGATAAAATTTTCACCAAATTTGCGTAGGATTTCCATTCATCAATCCGTTCGGAAGGAGGCTAAGAATTTTTCAAAAGCCTGCCCACTGTTCTTTTCTTTTTTGGGAATCGATACGTAGATAAAATCATACGTGCATTTGTCTTTTATGAGCACCACGGTGCGAATGTGGAGGTCCACATTATCCACCTGGCCCTTAAAGAGCGTGTCGAGCGCTTTTGCCCCATCGACCTCGGCGCTTTCTTGGCGCAAAACCTCGCGATTGTTTATTCCTCGAACCAAATTGTTGGTGAGATTTTCGAGAGTGGCGTCGGTGTATTTTCGACACAAACTATTGAGCGAAATAATTGCCCCAGTTTCGGGGTTTTCATAGGCTAGATCGGCCTTGATGGTATCGATGGCCTCGGCGTCACGAGCCAAATCTAAGCGATGCCAAGGAGTATCGGGACTCAATACTTGATAGGTGGAACTTTTAGGCGCAGACCGATCCGGAAAGAGCACGGCACAACCGGAAATAAACGTCAAAATACCCATCCATGGGAGAGCAATTTTCATCCTAGAAATCATCCCTTAATCATCAGGGAATTACGGGAGGAAATCAATCGAACGATCTGCCTTTAGCGTCAGCCTTTTGACGAAACACAGCCCGTATTCGACATTTCTTTAGCAGGTAGGAATTCCAAGGGTACTTTAAAGGTGATTCTATCGTGGCATGGGAGTTGCGACCTGAAAGTGGGGGTTTGTAGGATGCGAACTCGATTGTTTTGGTTCATTGTTGCTCTCTTACCAAATATCGTGTGGGCC
>CAYZLH010000085.1:0-8798 GCA_964478795.1 uncultured Bdellovibrionales bacterium
AACGGGGATCGCCAGTGTGATTGCTGCCGCAGTAGAAGAGCAAACTGCTACGGCCAACGAAATTTCCCGGGTGGTGGTTGAGGCGAAAAAAGGAGTGGATAGCATTTCAAATACTGTGAAAACCGTTTCACAGTCAGCGAAAGAAAGCCATGCCGCATCGGGGCAAACATTAACTGCCTCCAAGGATCTATCTCAGGTAGCTGAACGCCTAAATACTTTAGTAAAAGAAGTGGGCTAATTGGACCGATAAACCCCTCTCCGTGTAAGACGGAGAGGGGTTTTTTTTTAGCAGAAAGTGTCGATTGCCGATAGTTTAAGGTGACTTACTTATTTCTCCTCAGCGGCATAATGTTTTTATTTTTTCAGTCGACTCTGGCTAACGCACGAGAACTAATCTTAGCGCCAGCTGGTGGGCCATTTTTCATCCGACCGACGGTCGATGATGAAGAGGGTTGCACGATGAATCTATCAAAGCCCATGCGGGCAATTATTCTTGCGGAAACGGAAACAGATTTCCAAGAAGAGATCGTTTAATCCCACCAAAGGTTGGGTGAAAAAATCCGATCTCATTTGGTAAGAAAATACGGAAACGAAGGTAGTGGAGGCTCCCCCAATGGTTCGCCCTAAGATAAGGCCGACCAAGGCATACAAGGGCGAAACTTGTGATGAAGGAAAAACTAATGAGATCTTACCGGAAAGTGAACAATTCAAAAACGTCGAAGATTTAATTTCGCATTTACGCAATGAGTATGGGGGCCTAAAGAATCCTAAAGATGTCGACCGTTATATTACCTGCTTTCCCTACGGAAATAGCGGGCGAGAAAATTTTGAAAAGTTTGCTCCATATGTTGAATTAGCCTCAGAGGTAATTCGACTCGAACGAAATGGAGAGAAACTTATGGTTAATCCCTCGCTGTCGAAGTGTCTGATTCGCCGGGAGAGTGGATTTGATCCAAAAAATAGCTCTGGAGCCGGTGATGGCTTAGGTCAACAGACTCCGATTAATCGCAAAGATATGTATCAGCGCCTACAAAAAGAAGGAAGCTGGGAACGGGCCGCTTGGGATAATTTTTTTAAAGAAGTGAAAAAATCTCCGGCTGGAAAAAAGATGCTGAAAAATTGTCCTGGGAGTGTGAAAGCTGGAAAGCCACCTCGCATGAAAACAGAAGAAGATTCTTTCTGTCCGCTGCAATCTATTGCTGCCTCTCACATTTACTTACTACAGATTCAGCTTTCACTGCAAAAGGCCTCTGAAGTGAAAAATATCGCTTGGGAAAATGAATTAGACTATCAACTTGCTTTAGCTGCAGCCTACAATTTATGTCATTCCGCAGCTTCGAATGCTGTAGACGAGTTGAATATTGACGAATGGTTAGAGGCGATTCGTAACAAAAGCAGTAAGAAGGCCAAGCGTAAGGAAGTGGCTGGTCATATCGAATCCATTAAAAATTGCTTGCAAGCCGACAATTGGGAGCCAATGTTCAAGAACGATCAGTGGCAATGCAAATAAAAAGGCCTGATTCTTCATCAGGCCTCACGAAATTTTGGTCTTTTTTAAATTCTCACGACGGAAATCGTAGAAGTGAAATTCTCTGAAGCATCACAATCAAAGTCCTCACATTGAACTTTTTGAATTTCCATTACGGCTTTTCTTGCATCAATTCGATAGGTAACAGTTTCGATGGTTTCGCTATATTCCAAAACTTTAACTTCGTAGATGCCACCTGCTACGCGCCGAGCACTTTCAAAGGATAGTACGTTGGCGATCTCGAAAGCTGCGTCGGTACTGAACATTTCTCCCTTAGAGTAGAGGGTTAAAAATACTTTCTGGGTGGGGGAAACATCGGTGCTTCCACCGAGATCTTGCACAGCAATGTTTGCCAGGATATTGGGCTTGTCCACCAAATTAACCAGTTTCACCACACGAGCGATATTCACCTGGGCGTTGGCATCATCGTTGCGAATTTCTTTGGCCATGGCTGGCGAGGAAAGAAGAGAAAAAGAGAGAATCAAAGTAAAAAATTTCATAAATACCTCTAGTAGTTGTTGGTGAGGCATGGATAGCAAACCATCTTTTGGGGGTAAACCGCTTTCGTAGACATTTTAAGGTGATTTTGTCTAAGAGGGATCAATTGAAAAGGGGCAAATGGCACACAAATTCAAGCGCGTGTTTGCCTGCCGGCGCGTACGGGACTAGAATATCGATATATGTCGGATGAACTCTGCCCATGGGTAAAATTTCACGGAACTAAGCCTTACGACTTTGTTATCTGTGAGGAAAATCTTTGCGCCTGGATTCGGCAACCGGCAAATACTTGGTCTAATCTGGCAATTGTGTGGATTGGCCTTTACTTAATCCGCCGTGGAAGGACTGATTCCTCAGAATCGGATGCGTTATTGGGAATGACGGCTGTTCTGGTGGGAATTTGTTCGGCTGTTTGCCACGCCTCAGGAATACCTCTTTTATCCTTTTTGGATGTTACGAGTATCTTTCTCTTCATGAATTTCCTAATAGCTATGCTTTTGGTAAAGGCGAAAATTCTTCCTCCACAGTTCGGTTTCGGCTTTACCGGCATTGCTTTTCTGATTTCACTACTCATGCAATTAGTACTTGGCAAGCTGCAAATTATTTTGCTAATCGCTTATGTGTCACTGGCATTTTTTATTGAAATATTCACGAGCGGACGGGGGCTAGGATTTCGACGGCATAATCTTTGGGCTGCGGTGATATCTCTCAGCGCTGGTATTGGCGCATTAGCACTAGACTACACAAAAACAGCCTGCGTTCCCGACCGTCACTTTTTTCAATTCCATGCTTTGTGGCATGTTTTGAGTGGAGTGGCGATCTATTTCATCGCTACATACCTACGTCAATTCGATATTCGCTTTCGCAATTCAGAAAGCTAGTATCTGTACTTTAGGTTAAAATTATCCCCTCCTTTGGGAAGGGGATCAAAGAGATGCCAGAGTTACCTAACGAAACTCCTGCGAAACAAAGTCGGCCAAGGCTTGGAATCCAGCCTCATTGTAGTGCCCATAATAGCCGTCTAAGGGCGCAAAGTAGTGGTAGGGATTCTGAGCAAATATTTCGGTAGGGTCGTGCAGGTTGATTCCCTGGGTTTGCAAGGCTGTTTTCAGTTGGGTCACTAAGGCTCTAAGTTGTGGCCCCTCCTGTTGCGAAAAAATCCAACTGTCGGGCACAAAGATGAATTCCACCGGAGCCGGAGCCAAACGTTTTCCCTCTGCCAAAATGGCGGCGTAAGGTTCGATCATTTTCGCAGAAATCTGGCTGGCAAAAGCGCGTGAAGGTTCCGGGCGAAGGAATCGATAGAAGAGTTGATTCAGTAGCGACGCAAAACCCAGTGAATCCATCGGCGGAGCATTGGTCACACCAAAATCTAGGAGAAGCTGATTGATTTCTAATTGGCGGTCTTTCAACCCTTGCGTTTTTCCTTCTAGGTAGTTCACCAGTTTAGGTTCAGCCAATTCTCGTTCTAAATCGTAGAGGAAATCGTTGGCGAGCAAAAACCAAAGAATCTTTTTAGGCTTTTCCGAATATTCTAACATCGCGCCCAACTGGCTAAGCGGGCCCGATCCACGCAATCCCAAATTGAGCACTGATTTATCTCCGCGCCGAAGGAGGCCGGCCAGTTGTTTGTCTTCCGGCACACAGTGCCCTTGGGTATAGGAATCTCCCAACAGTAAAAGATCGGGCGAGGCATTCCATTCTGAATTGTGAAAGCCGTGTTGATCGGCCAGGTAACTCACATCGCCGCTTGCTTCCTTACAGAGGTAGGTGGGAACATTGGCCAATCCAGCTAGGGGCAAAATTTCCGGATGGGCGGCAGTGTCGATGGTGTTGTGAATGGTCCAAGCGCGCACCTTTCCCTGCATAGCCGGGGCCTGCCACAAACGGCTGCCGCCCTCTGCCACGATTAAAAATAATATTCCCAAAAATACCGAACGCCACATATTCGCCTCAAGCAGAATTTTCTTAGTTAATGTTTCTCGGTTTCTCCACATTTATAAGCTGCACAATCACCTAAAAGAGTGAGTAGACAAAGGGAGCGATGGGAGAAATTGCTTTCACCATTGCGAGAATTACCGACAAATCCAGAAATACCGCAAAGGCAGGAATGAGCCGCCAGCGCCCTTCTTTGGCCAGAGTGGAGAATCCCTCCGTAAGAATAAAAAATATTGAGAGTAGAAACTGCATATTATTCCTTTCTGATTATAAGATCATCGATCACTAAAACATCTAAACTAGTGCGCGCAAAAAGCAGTAAGGCTTCTTCGGCGCTACCCACCAATGGATATCCGCTCTCATTCATCGACGTATTGATAACGGCGCCAACGCCGATTCGATTTTTTACTTCCGTTAAAATGGAGTGATAGAGCGGATTCTCCGTAGCGTGTACTAGTTGGGCGCGGGTGCTACCATCGATATGCAGACCAGCCCGAACCAGATCTTTTTCTTTCACCGGAACGGCTACTTGCATCCACCGCAGAAGATTCGGCGCCAGATCCGTGGCGAGAAGGCGTTCCTTTTCTTCTGGTAACAGGGAAATCGCGTAAGGGCGAAATTTTGCTCTATCTTTGATTTCCGTGCTCACTCGCTCGGCTAATTCAATGGAATCCGCACGAAACAAGAGGGAGCGATTGCCAAGAGCCCTAGGGCCCAACTCAAATCTCCCTTGGAAAAGGCCCACCACTTTATGATCGGCTAATTGTTTGGCAACTTCCGCACTCAGGGCCATGGGGTTAAGCTTTTCCCAGCGCCAATTGCGCCAATCTTTTTTTGCGCCAAGTTTTTGGTATTCCCAGCTGTGTTCCACATCGATTTGTTCCAGCATTTTTTCCAAATCGTTGCCGGCAGCACCCTGATAAATGGAATAGGGAACGGGATCGGCTTTGGGTGAAAATGCGGCGCCGATGGAAGCTCCACCATCGCCTGGCTCCACGGGAATGAAGAGATTGGCTTCTTGGGCCAAACGAGCATTGGCCACACAATTGAGCGCCACACCGCCAGCGAAACAGAGATTTTTTTCTCCCGTGATTTTGAGTAGTGTGCGAGCACTGTGCAATAAAGCCTCTTCCAGAATCTTTTGGGCCGAGGCCGCAAGATTGGCCCAGTGCCGAGCGCGAGGGCTTACTTCGGTGACGGAAAAACTAGAGAAGGGCAGTCTTTCCGATGGATTCCGCGGCTCTCCAAATAGATTGAGGAAATTAGCCGTCCATGGCTCGTGGAGAAAGCGATCAAAGGAAAGGTAGGTGGAATCTAGCCGCCAAAAACCATTGGTCTCTAGAGAAAGAATTTTTTTCAATTCATTATAGTAGGTTGGTTCACCAAAGGCGGCGAGGGCCATCACCGAACACTCATCATTCATCGGGCGAAATCCCAAAAAGGCGGTGATGGCCGAGTAGAATAGACCAAGGGAGTGGGGAAACACTGCTTGAGAAATTTCTTCCACCACGAGTTCATCATTTTGCCAATAGGCTTTGCCAAAGGAGGCAGTGCTATTTTCGCCCACGGCATCTACGGTGAGAATGGCCGCAGAGGAAAATCCCGAACCTACGAAGGCCTGAATCAAATGGGAGCGGTGGTGTTCAATTTCCACAATTTTTTTGGCTGGTAAACCTAGTCGCTTCGCGAGCAAAGCTTTGGTCCACAACTTTTTTCCTAGCCACTCGCTTTGGCTTTCTACAAATTCCGCGCGAGAATGTGGCCAGTCTCGTAGGCTAGAATCCAACACTCGCATCCATTTACGAAAGGGTTTTTCGTAAAACACGACGAGATCAAGATCCTGCGGTTGTAGGTCGCCCTGTTTTAAGCAAAATTCCAAAGAAAATTGGGGAAAATTGCTATCGTGTTTGTTGCGAGTGAAGCGCTCTTCCGCGGCCGAGGCAATGAGCTGGCCGTTTTTTACCAACGCCGCCGAACTATCGTGAAAATCTGAAGTCAGTCCTAATACGTTCATACAATCTCCTTGGGTTTTAGCCACCAGCCAATGGCGAAGTAGGTGCCAGAGAGCAAAAGGCGACTAAATGCTAAAGTAATTTTTCTGCCAGCTCTGAGCCAAGCTTCCCAAGCCCGTTGCAGACGAATTTTGCGCACTTCTTTTTTAACCTCTTGCGCATCTCGACCCGTTAGGCTGGCGAGATCTTGGGCCAGTTCTATATGCCCTTCCTCTTCCGCTAAGATTTTACTGAGCGACTTTTGCAAGTTACCCGGTTCGAGGTGATCGGCAATGTGGCGAAAGCGGCTGGCGGCGGCGGCTTCCCCAACGGAACAATAGGCAAAAAGTTTCCAGGGGGCTTCTTTCTGAAAGATGGGTTTGCGTTCCACCGAAATCTTTTTCAGTTTCTTTCCAGCGTTTTCTTCATAAAGACCGCGGAACACCTCACTATGATGGGCCTCTTCGAGGGATTGAAAAAAGAGCTCCGCTTTAATTTTGGGATCCTCAATTTGGCTAGCCGCATGAACCAGTTGCCAGGCGCTATCATCTTCCGTGGCTTCGAAGACTTGAATGCGTTCCTGAACGAGTTTTTCGTTTCGTTTCCATTGAAAACGAAGGATCAAACGCACTACCCAGCGATCCAGTTGGTTAAACAAATTATTTTGTGTAGACACGGATTTGCACATTTGACCCTCCGATTTTATTTTGTGTTTTTTGGGAAAACGTTTGTTTGCGCAAACGCGTTCTAATGGTTCTATGTTTTTCTAGCGTTTGCCTGATCCGTACATATTGATTCCACCGAGTTTAGCTTCGATGCTTCTTTGCACGAATGTTTCGGAGATCTTGCGATCGCTGATGCTGAAAATTTCCAGCGCTACAGGATCTTGACCTTCGATTCTATTCTGCAAATCTTGGCAGGAAATGGCATTGCCAGTGAGCTTGCTAATTCCCCCCAGGGTTGCTGTTACGGTAACGATTGCTCCGCGGCGACCAAAAAACTCATCTCCATAGCAGTAGGTGCATTTCGGTGGAGGTAAATCTTTACGATCTACGCATTGAATTTGGGAAGGAGATAACGGGATCACCTCACCAACGTTCAAGGCGAAGGCCGGAGCACTGAACAAAACAGATAGCAGTACGAGTGTTTTCATAAGTTCCTTTCTAACCCCCTAGATCGTGGGCAAATGGAACCTAACAATTGGCGATCAATTAATATAATGAATAGAAAACATTGATATCATAGGTTAAAACTATGATTAGTTCTGCCGCCTTCGTGTTCACGTGTCTTGAGCTTTCACTGGCGTAGAGTTTGTGGCTATAGCTGAAACGATTTGGCAATTTGCTCGGTGATAGCCTGGATCGATTTAATGTTCTTGTTTTCCATGCGGTAGAGGAGTGAAATATCATCTTGAAAGATGGGCGCTTTCAGTACTTTCTTAAGTTTCGCTTGAGCGGCTACGCGGCCGGGTAGAATCGCCACTCCTGCTCCGTTGGCGGCCAGACTCGTGATTACTTCGAGATTGGAAGAGGTGAGGGTGCGCTTGAATTGCACGCCAGCTCGCTTCAGTTTTTTCAATATATCTTGAGTCTGGAGGAGATCGGGATCACAGATGAGCATGGCTTCACCGGAGTGCACGTCTTGGAGCTTACGGTGGCCTTCGCCTACCCAGAGGGTGACTTCATCATGGCAGAGCTTGCGAATCATCAGATCGGGGTGGCGGAGGGGATTCACCACGATGCCTACGTCGACCTCTAGCTGGATTACCTTTTGGGCAATGTTACGCGAAAGATCGTGCACAAGTTTTAGTTCTAAGGCTGGGTGCCGCTCCAAAAGCAGTGGTAAAAAATCAAGGGAATAGAGGGCCACAGAGGGGTGGCACCCTAAGCTAAAGGTACCCTGGATTTCGTGGGTAGACGCTAGAGCCCGACCCTTTAACAAATCCCAGCGCTGGAGGAGATCGCGGGAGTGCGAAAGGAGTTGGCGACCGGCGGGAGTGAGGGTGACGCCTTTTTTGCTGCGAATGAATAAGGCGGTGCCAATGGAGTGTTCCAATCTTTGCATAGCGAGAGTTAGAGAGGGTTGGCTTACTCCTAAACGCTCTGAAGCGCGGGATAGATTGCCAGCCAGGGCCACTGCCTGAAAGTAGGTGAGATCTGCTGGAGAAGGCATCATAAGTAACTCCTATAATAACTAGATTGGTTATATATTATACCTATTTTTAAAATTCTTCTAGGTTGGGACTCAGGAAACTAGAATTGCATCGGCGGCTTCAGCGATGAGTTGGAGCGAGAAGGAGATTTATATGAAAACGCACAATCGCAGAAATTTTTTAAAATTGGGAGCTGGGTCGGCAGGATTATTACTTTTTACGGGCTTGCCAAAGGCATTAGCAGAAACTTGCGGACTCACTCCCCCGCAGACGGAAGGCCCGTTTTATCCGGGGGAAAATAACTTTCAAAACGACAACGACCTGACCCAAATCGCCGGTCGCCCCCAGCGCGCCAAGGGCCAAGTGGTATTTATTCAAGGACGAGTGCTAGATGCTAACTGCCAGCCCATTGAGAATGCCAATGTGGAAATTTGGCAAGCCTGTGCCAGTGGGAAATACCAAAATAGCCGCGACCCCAATCCAGCCCCCCTCGATCCGGATTTCAAATATTGGGGAGAAACCTTTTCTGACCGCGAGGGTAAATACTGGTTTAAGACGATTGTTCCTGGCGCCTATCCCGCTGATACCAACTGGGAGCGACCGCCCCATATTCACTTTAGAATTTCTCGTCTCGGCTACCAAGAATTGATCACGCAAATGTATTTCCAAGGACAAGCTTTGAACGATAAAG
>CAYZLH010000086.1:0-310 GCA_964478795.1 uncultured Bdellovibrionales bacterium
ACTCTCCTGCCAGCTGTATCAGCGCAGTGCCGATGTCTTTTTGGGCGTGCCGTTCAATATTGTGTCGTATGCCCTTTTGACGATGATGGTGGCGCAAGTAACGAAACTAAAGGTGGGCGACTTTGTCCACACCTTGGGAGATGCGCATCTCTATCTGAATCACTTAGAGCAAACGAAGTTGCAGTTGAGTCGTGAACCACGTCGACTGCCGAAGATGAAAATCAATCCAGCGGTCACCGATATTTTCGCCTTTCAATATTCGGATTTCACGCTGGAAGGCTATGCTCCCCATCCTGCGATTAAAGCCCCC
>CAYZLH010000086.1:320-7280 GCA_964478795.1 uncultured Bdellovibrionales bacterium
GCCCGCGAGCCGCGCCCCCTCCCGCGGATGGCGCTGAACTCGGAGATTCGCGACATTCACGCCTTCAAGTTTGAGGACTTTCGGCTGGAGGGGTACGACCCCCATCCCTCAATCAAAGCCCCCATCGCCGTCTAGGAGACTCGAATGTTATCGTTAATCGTGGCCATGGGCGAGAATCGGGTAATTGGGGTGGAAAATCGCCTGCCCTGGCATATTCCTGAAGATTTAAAGCGTTTCAAGAAAATCACCATGGGTCATCCGATCTTGATGGGTCGGAAGACTTTTGAGTCCATCGGCAAGCCACTTCCTGGGCGAACGAATATTGTAATTACGCGAAATAAAGAATATCGCGTGGATGGAGTTGTCTGTTGCGGCTCGCTGGAAGAGGCCATTGAATGGGCCATGAAGGCGCCCGGCAACGATGAAATTTTTGTGATTGGCGGAGCGGAGATTTTTCGCCATTGCCTCGACAAAGCCGACCGAATTTATCTCACCATTGTGAAGTGGCCGTTCGCTGGCGACACTTACCTCCCGAACTATCGGGAAGAGGAATATGAAATTCTTTCGGAAGAGCCGCTATCGCAGAATCCCGTTTCTGTATTACGGGTCATGCAACGAAAAAAGCCAAAACTAGCCTGGCGTTAACGGGAACTTGCCTTCACAGAATTAATCAGTTCAATCAGGGGCTCTAAGCGTTGGATATCACTGCCCACGCGCTGAAATCCCGGAAGATTTAGATTTTCATCGGGCATTAAACAATTTTTCCCCAGCTGATCGCAGACGTTATAACGAAAACAACCACCGCTTTTTGCATCCGCAAAAAAAGATTGCGCAGGAGTTCCCCCCGTTAATATACCCACCACTTCCCGCTTGGCATTAAACACAGGGCTACCGGAATTGCCTTCGAAGGCATCGAGATTTGTTACATACGACTGCATGGCCAAATTATTTAATAAAATTTTCGCGTCGTAGGAATAGATCAGCGGGAGGCCCAACGGATGCCCCAACATCGTAACTTCCTCGTTTTCCCGCACATTCGGCTGCAAGGTATAGGGAACTTTTCCTTCTACGGGGCGGTCCAAGCGCACTAGAGCATAGTCCCGAAAGGGCGCTCGCTCGTCTTTCACGGCATAAATCACTTCTTGGCAGCGGTAAAGCTGTTGCTTGTCTAAACCTTTTGTTTTCGTCTGACCCAAACTGTCGGCCCGATAGTCAAACAACCACGAAAAGACCTCACAGTACTTATCTTTTTCGTGCCGTGATTCCCCGGTATTGACCATGCAGTGACCGGCGGTGGCGATGAGATCAGGAGCAACCAAGAATCCCGTGCAGGCATAACTCATCGAGGGATTCTTGACGAATTTCTGCTCCGAGCAAAAACTTTCATCGAGCTGGGGAATATCGAGATCGAATTTTCCATCGACGGTTTCCGTTATGTTTCCCGAAAGTACGGCCACGGCGGTGGAAGCGCCCATTTCCCCTTCCGGCGAATTGGGCAACACCAATGATCGGGAATCGAGGCCAAAAATGGCCGCCTGTACAAAATATGCAAGTAAGAGTGAAATCAACATGGGCCTGAGCTAACACGTCGCGCGCCGCATAACAAGGTAGCTGGCGGAAATAGCTCACCTTTTTTCTCGTTATTCGCATCAGCCAGCCCACGGCTCAACGCCACCTGAAAACGCGTGAAAATTCCCCTGCTTCTCTATGCTACCCTCTCGCGATTTTTCTTCTATACTGAGGAGTATGAAAGCCAATTCTTATCGATTACTAGTGGTGGCCCATCCAGACGACGAAACCATTTTTTTCGGTGGTATTTTACAGCGGGAAAAGTCTCTGCCGTGGCAAGTGATCTGCGTGACCGATGGAAATTTTGAAAATCGTGGTGAAGATCGCAAAAAAGAATTTTTGGCCGCCACTAAGTTGCTGGGAGTAAAAGCCACCGAACATTGGCGTTACCCCGATCGCTTTCCCGATCGCCTGCCCATCGAAGAAATTACAGCGCGCTTGCGGGACCTACCAAAGCCAAAGGAAATTTACACCCACGGTCCGTTTGGTGAATACGGCCATCCCCACCACCAGGATGTTTGTCTAGCCACGCACCTGGCATTTCCGAAATGCAAAATTTTTTCGCCCGCCTGGAACTGTCAGGCCGACAAAGTGGTGCAGCTCACGGCCAGCGAATACAAAAAGAAAACCAAGGCCTATGAAGAAATCTATTTCAAAGAGACGAGCCGCTTTCTCAATATGGTACCGAACTCCGCCGTGGAGGCTTTTGCCCAGTTTTCCCTGCCGGAAGTAAAAACCATCGTGCGCTTCCTTCGCCGAGAAGAGGACCTCAAAACGTCTTCGATGAAGAAATTCTCCTGGCTAGGTGATCAACTCCCCAATCTACGCGATCGCTGGGCTGTAAAGCTTTTCTAAAGCATTGCGTCATATATAAATTTGGGTTAAACAAGCCGCACGCAGTCGCCATCTATTGAGTCAGCTAAGTTCGCTCGCTGGTGTTTGCTGCCCAACATTTCTGACAAAGGAAACCCTATGAAATCCTTATTTGCATTCATTTCTCTGTTTCTCGTTACTCTGGCCCACGCGCAATATGACAACTCTTGGTATAAAGCCGACTACTGGCCCGGAGAATACCCAGCCGGATTCTCGGTGGTAAAACAGGGCGTAAAAATTCCAGCTCGTTCAGAAATGAACAAAGACGTGGCCATTACCCTGCAATGCCCGGTGGAATTTAAGAGCGTTTACCATGAGTGGAATCAGAAGAAGCGCGCGGACTACACCACCTTTTCGAAAATCGTACCCCTCACGGTGAAAGCAGACTTTGAATTTCTAGCCTCTTACGAAGATGAAGAAGAAGTGCGCATCCCCTTAAAAAAAGGCGATGTGATTGAATACTTAGTCTATGGCGCAGAAGGCTGGTTCACCGTGCGCATTAACGGCAAAGAATACGGCGCCGATCAAGACCTCTTCACCAAGGTGGAAGACGTGGATCAAAATAGCTTTCAAGATGACGAATGGTTAACCCTTAACTGTGGCGGACAAAAGGCCTACGTGCTTTTTTCTGACCTTTACACTGTAGATGCTGACGGAAATGAAAAATTCATGACAGGCTTGGATTCCTGGTATCTCGGTTTTCGGGACTACGGAAGTGTGACTGATCTAACCGATAAAGACCTGAAAAAAAGTAAATAAACTTTATCTATTCGTGCGCCCCCATCGAGCTTTTATGGGCCATTGGGGGCGTTCATTTTTGTAGCTGCGTCTTTTTCATTTCCCGCGGATCGCTGTAAATAGTTTGGCCAGGTGACCAGGTTAAGAGTAGTTAAAATCGGCCTAAATCCAATTTTACCCATACATTTCAATATGTTATATATGGCACAACCCCTGCTCTACTAATCCAAATTCTTTGGAGGCCAGAGCAAATGAAAAGTTTTTTCCCATTATTCGTGTTCTTATTTCTTTCATCGTTTTTCGCCGAATCCACCATGGCTGAATGTAAAGTCTGGGTGAATGGCTACGTGAAGAAGAATGGAACTGTCGTAAAAGGCCATTACCGCACCTGTCCCGATGGCGACAAAAATAACAATTATGGAAAACCCGAATATAGAGGACAACCTCCACGCGAGCGTGATCAAGACGGAGATGGTCTCCCCAACTACCGCGATCGTGACGATAACAACAACGGACTTTCTGACAACACGGATCACGCCTTAGGAAAAATTTACCGAGAAAAGGATCCTCGTCGCGCCAGAATTCCGCGCTATGACCAATACAAGCGCTACGACGAATATCCGGTCGTGAAGGGTCCGCTCGGAACAATCGTTATTTTCTTACCAAGAACCTTAGTACGTACTACTTCCGTACAATGGAACGTTTGGGGTGAGTGCGTCGAATACTCTCGCCAAGGTTACCAAATCGGTAAAGTAGATAGAAATCAGTGCCGTGAGGAATTGGGTTCGTCTTTCCAGTGGAACGTATGGGGCGAGTGTTTTGAAAAGACTCCCGAAGGCTACAACATTGGTAAAGTTGATAGTAATTACTGTCGCGCCTACGTTGGCCGCTATTTCGAATGGACCGTATGGGGTGAGTGTGATGAAAAAACCCCAGAAGGATACTTCATCCGCAAATTGGAAAATCGAGATGCCTGCCGTATCACGCAAGGAAGTAAGTACGAGTTTGATATGTGGGGCGATTGCTATGAAAAGACCCTACAGGGATACAATATTCGCAAAGTGCAGGACAAAAATTACTGCCGTTACGAAAATTACGGTGCCGTGGACACAAATCCTACGATCATGCAATCCGACGACTATCGCTTGAAGGCAGCTGGCCAGATCCGCAACTTAGAAGAATCAGTAGATTCCGCTCTCGGCCACCACGCGAAATAAAATAATTCGCGCGAAAACTCAAAAGCCCGAATCTCGAGTGAGAATCGGGCTTTTTTCATTGGTGATTTCCGAAAAATTTTAACGGCTAATTGCCGATCATGTTTTCCGGTTTCACCCACTGATCGAATTGTTCTGCCGTGAGGTGTCCTAAAGCTAAGGCGGCTTCTTTCAAAGTGGTGCCCTCTTTATGCGCTTTTTTCGCGATCTGCGCGGCTTTGTCATAACCAATGTGCGGATTGAGCGCCGTCACCAACATTAAACTCTTTTCCAGATTCTCTTGAATGCGAGGAGCATTAGGTTCAATGCCGTCCACACAATGTTCGCGGAAAGAATCACAGCCGTCGGCGATTAAACGAGTGGTTTGTAAGAAATTATGAATCAAGAGTGGCTTATACACATTCAATTCAAAATTTCCCGAAGCCCCGCCGAGTGAGATGGCCACATCATTGCCCATGATCTGCGCGGCCAACATGGTGATCGCTTCACACTGAGTGGGATTCACCTTCCCCGGCATGATGGAGGATCCCGGCTCATTTTCGGGAATGGTAATTTCGGCCAAACCAGCCCGCGGGCCCGAAGAGAGCCAGCGAATGTCGTTGGCAATTTTAAATAACGAAGCGGCGATTCCTTTTAGTGCTCCATGGGCCTGCACGATGGCATCGTTGGCGGCCAAGGATTCAAATTTATTGGGAGCCGTTACGAAGGGCAATTTAGTTAGCCCGGCAATTTCCTTGGCCGTTGCTTCGGCATAACCCTTGGGTGCGTTTAGACCCGTGCCCACAGCGGTGCCGCCAAGTGCCAATTCATAAAGATGGGGAAGCACACGCTCCAAGTGTTTGAGGCCATGATCGAGCTGGGCCACATAACCAGAAAATTCCTGACCGAGCGTCATGGGCGTGGCATCTTGCAAATGGGTGCGACCGATCTTTACAATTTTGGCGAATTTTTTGCTCTTGGCATCGAAGGAATCGCGCAGTTTTTTCACCGCGGGAATTACCTTTTCCACCACTGCCTTAGCAGCGGCCACACTCATCGCTGTGGGAAACACATCGTTAGAGCTCTGCGATTTGTTCACATCATCATTGGGATGCACCAAGCGTTTTTCACCCCGCTCACCGCCCATCAATTCAGAAGCTCGGTTAGCTAGCACTTCATTGCAATTCATATTGCTTTGGGTACCCGATCCCGTTTGCCACACCGACAAGGGAAATTCGCGATCATGTTTTCCTGCTAAAACCTCATCCGCCGCTTTTTGGATGGCCTCCCCTTTTTCTTTTTTGAGGCTGCCATTATTTACGTTCACGATGGCCGCGGCCTTTTTCACGATGACCACTGCATGGATCACATCCATGGGCACCTTCTCCGAAGAAATGGCGAAAAATTTTAGGGAACGAGCGGTCTGTGCACCCCAATAGCGATCCGCTGGCACTTCGATGGGCCCAAAAGTATCTTTTTCTACGCGCACGTTGTTGCTCATTTGAAATCCTCCCAGATGCATTACGATGGCTTAGGAAAAGCTATGCAAGAAGTGCTGGAAAATCCAGAGCAAAATACTCAATGACTAATTGCATTACCGACGAATAATCTGCCGCGGAAGCGCCCCCTAGACATTTTCTCTCTCGTCCCCATCTTTTGATCAAGATAGAATGAAAGGATGAGCGACAAAGTTGAACGATCGAACCCCACAGGACCCGTAGCAGAGAAGGCGAAATTAAAAAAACCGCCTCTTTACGCGGTATTGCTGGTGAACGACGACTACACCCCAATGGAATTTGTGGTGGAAGTTCTCCAAAAGTTTTTTCAAAAGACGGAAGAAGAGGCCACGCAGATTATGTTGCAGGTTCACGAAAAAGGAAGCGGACTTTGCGGCATTTATACTCGGGAAGTTGCCGAAACAAAGGCGGCCCGCGTGGTACAATATGCACAGGAGCACCAACATCCGCTCCAGACAAGGATTGAGCCAGCATGATTACTCCATCGCTTGAAGCTAGTTTAAACCAGGCCTTCCAACTGGCACAAAAACACAAACACGAATTCGTGACGCTCGAACATTTGCTCTTCGCTTTGCTCTCCGATCCCGATGCCCTAAATGCCATCAAGGCCTGCAATGTGGACACGAAAGATTTGCAAAGTGAAATTGAACAACTTTTCGAATCCCTTCCGAAAATGACTGAAAGCGGTCGGCCGGAGCCGACCTTAGCTTTCAATCGCACCTTACAGCGCTCGATTTTGCACGCCCAGGGATCCTCGCGGGCCCAAGTGAACGGCTGTGATATTTTGATCCATATGTATTCGGAGCCAGACTCTCAAGCCGTTTACCTGATGGAGAAAAACGGAATCGAAAAAATCGATCTGTTGAATTATGTCTCCCATGGAATCGAAAAAGAGGATACTGGCAGCCTAGATGACGAGGAAGAATTAGCCGAAGCGCCTACCCAGCCCAAACGCAAAGGAGCCTTAGATTCCTTTGCGGTAAATTTGGTGGAACGCGCGCAACAAGGAAAAATCGATCCGTTGATCGGCCGCGACTTGGAACTCGAACGCACTATGCAAGTGCTCTGCC
>CAYZLH010000086.1:7290-8709 GCA_964478795.1 uncultured Bdellovibrionales bacterium
GTGAAGCGGGCGTGGGTAAAACCGCCATCGCTGAGGGTTTGGCGCTAAAAATCTCCAAGGGCGAAGTGCCAGAGCCCTTGAAAAATGCCGTGGTCTATTCTTTGGATCTCACCGCACTTCTGGCGGGCACCAAATACCGCGGTGATTTCGAAGCGCGAATGAAAGCTGTGTTGAAGGAATTAAAATCGATTCCTCATGCGGTATTGTTCATTGATGAAATTCACACCATCATTGGCGCGGGTGCCACGGAAGGAGCCATGGATGCATCTAATATGCTAAAGCCCATGCTCTCTTCCGGTGAATTGCGCTGCATTGGTGCCACCACCTATCAAGAATACCGCCAGGTATTTGAGAAAAATCGCGCCTTGGCCCGCCGATTCCAAAAGATCGACGTGAACGAGCCTTCAGTAAAAGACACCATCAAAATCTTGCAAGGGCTGAAGGAAAAATTAGAAGAGCACCATGGCGTGAAATTTCACCAAGGCGCCATTGTGGCTGCGGCGGAGCTTTCGAAAAAGTATATGCACGAGCGGTTTTTGCCGGATAAGGCTATTGATTTGCTCGATGAGGCTGGGGCTGCCAATCGTTTGCTCCCGAAAAGCAAACAGAAGGCATCCATTGCCGAGCGCGATATTGAAAACTTGATTGCGAAACAAATGCAGATTCCCACCAAAAACGTGAGCGTGAACGATCGTTCGCGCCTGAAGAATTTGAATCGCGATCTCAAGATGCTGATCTATGGCCAAGACGAAGCCATCGAACAAGTGAGCGCCGCCATCAAGTTGAATCAATCGGGCTTAAGCACGGGTGAAAAACCCATTGGCTCCTTCCTATTTGCCGGACCCACTGGTGTGGGCAAAACGGAATTAGCCAAACAACTGGCCACCGCCATGGGCATTAAGTTTCTCCGCTACGACATGAGCGAATACATGGAAAAACATGCCGTATCGCGTTTGATCGGCGCGCCTCCTGGCTATGTGGGCTTTGATCAGGGCGGGCAACTCACGGAAGATGTGAACAAACACCCCTACTCCGTAATTTTGTTCGACGAAATCGAAAAGGCTCACCCCGATCTCACCAATATCTTGCTGCAAGTGTTGGATTATGGATTTTTGACCGACAATAACGGCCGCAAATCCGATTTCCGCAACACCATCATCATCATGACCACCAATGCTGGGGCCCATGATGGGATGTTACAGGCGCCAGTGGGCTTTGGCACGGCGGCCAAAGCCGATGGACCGAACAAAAAAGCGATCTTGAAAACCTTCGCTCCGGAATTTTTAAACCGCTTAGACGCTGTGGTTTATTTCAAAGGATTGGATCGTCCGATCATTCTTTCGGTGGTAAACAAGTTTCTCTTCGAGTTGGAAAAAATCTTGGAGGATAAAGGCGTGTCCATCGCTTTCTCGGAAGAGG
>CAYZLH010000087.1:0-8670 GCA_964478795.1 uncultured Bdellovibrionales bacterium
AATTGCGGGGAAGAAATTCAGGTGAGAAATTAAAATGCCCAAAAAGTCAAAACCAGCCACCATCAATAACTGCTTCATGATCTGCGGGCTTTGTACAAGAGCGTAAAAGCTATTGGGATTTACTCGGCTGGGTACTAAGTAGTCGCGTGCTCCCTCGGGAGTACTCTTAAACAAAATTGGGGTTTCAATTTCCAAAAACAAATTTTCAGAAAGGTACTTACGCACAACCTGGTAAGTTTGGTGACGGATGATGAGATTTTTTTGAATACTCGATCGACGCAGATCGAGGTATCGATATTTCAAGCGCAGAGCCTCCCCAGCATCCGTATTATCATCGATTAAAAATGGGGGAGTTTTTGCGGCCGAAAGTATGTGCAACTCGCGCACATCTACTTCGATTTCTCCGGTGGAAATTTTAGGGTTTACCATTTCATCGGGGCGTTTTTTGACAATTCCCTTAACACTGATGACATATTCCGAACGAACGCTTTCAGCAAATTCTTTCGATTTAGCATCCCCGGTATTAGGGTCAAAAACTAATTGGGTGATACCGTAACGGTCACGCAAATCGATAAAAATTAATCCGCCGTGATCGCGTCGCTTTGCTACCCAGCCCGAGAGCACCACTTCTTTGCTATGATTCACGCCCTTGAGCTCTCCACAGGTGTGCGTGCGAATCCAAGGGGTTTCAATACTATTTTCTACGATTTGCATTCTGATTTTATCCTTTGCACAAATTCAGTTAGGTCTTGAAAAGAAATTTCTGTTTCGGCGCGAGCAGCCATATTTTTCCATTTCACGATTTGCTTCGACTTTTCCTCTGAGCCGAGAATGGCGGTGAAAGGGATTTTACGGTCATCGGCGTATTTAAATTGATTTTTTAACTTGGCGGCATCGGGGTAAACGTCTACGCGCACTCCGGACGCCCTGAGTGCTCCGGCGAGTCGCTGTATATCACCGCGGAGATCTTCAGCGAAGAGCGGAAAAAAAACTTGCGGAGCACTCGTTTCCACTGTGCGTCCTTTTTCTTGCAAGATCAGCAACAGCCGCTCAAAGCCAATGCTGCCACCAAATGCTGGTATTTCTTGCCCGCCAAAAATTTCTAATAAACGATTATAGCGACCGCCCCCAGCTAAGCTTCCCGAAAGACTCGGATGACGAACTTCGAAAATGGTCCCAGTATAATAATCTTGGCCGCGAACGAGGGTTGGATTAAAAATTACCTTTGTGTTTGGTAGTGATTCTCGTAACAGTTGCACGAGATTTTCCAGGTTAGCCACCGACTCCTTGGCGAGATCGGTAAATTGGGAAAAGTCTCGTCTTGAAAAAACTTTGGCTAAACCTGTGGGGATTTGCCCCCACTTTTCGAGACATTCTTTTTTCACTCCGTCTTCACCAATTTTATCTAATTTATCGAGCAGGATGAGTGCCTCGGCCCATTGGTCTTCCGGCATTTCCCCTCGCAACGCGCTCAATATTCTTCGGTCGTTTAAATGTAATTCCGTATCGGATAGGCCAAGTTTGCCGAAAACCGATAGGATCGCCGTCAAACAATCCAACTCCGCTCCGATTTCTTTGGCGCCAATAATATCCACATCACATTGAAAAAATTCACGGTATCGGCCCTTTTGGGGACGATCTGCTCGCCATACTGGTTGAATTTGGAAAACTTTGAAAGGTTTGGGGAGCTGTTCGCGAAAGCGCGCACAGTATCGCGCTAACGGTAAGGTCAGATCAAAGCGCAGACCCATATCGGCTAACGGCTCGCCCTTTTCTTGGGCGCGAAGAAGTTCGTCGCCCCGCTTCAATATTTTAAACAAGAGCTTTTCATTGTCTTGTCCGCCGCCTTTTCCCTGGAGAGTCGATAGATTTTCAAAATAGGGCAGACCAATGGTTTGAAAGCCGTGAGCTTGGTAGCAATCGGAAATCAGACGAATGAGTTCCTGCCGTTCCGCCGTTTCATTTGGCAAAAAATCACGAAAACCCGAAGGGGGTAAAACTGGCACTTTACTCATGGGCTATATACTACCTTGTTTCACCGTGGAGAAAAGGGTGAAAGTCCATTAACATATAGGGATGCAAAGACTTTTAGCCAAAATTTTCGTTTTTGGCCTGCTGATGACGGCGGCGAGCGGTGCGTGGGCCGGAGATGAAGATAAAAAGGCCCCGGAAGAGAAGAAGCAGCCGGTGGAACAACTCCCCGCGCCAGAGCCCGAAGAGCCCGAAGCCCCGGATATGACTCTTGGCGAAGAACCAGAAGTTCAGGCGCCAGAATTCCCTACGCCCGGAAAGTCAAAAGCCAAGGGGAAGAAACCGAAGAAGAAGAAGAGTCCCGATGAAAACATCGACTATTCGGAAATTTTGGGAATGGCGGAATTTTTGGAATTAAAGCGGGGTGTTTTACCTCCAGCATTGGGCACTAGAGGGTATCGGCCAAATTTGATTGCCTTGGGCTATGGTGATCGTACGCCTGGTTTTGGGGCAATGGTCGAATATAGTTGGAATCGCTTAAGCGCCGGTATTTTTTACTCCTATCGGAATCTAAAAGATTATGATCGCTTTAACCGGTCGCAGAGTTTCACCGGATTGTATGGTCTCTACCGGTGGTTGCCATTCGCACTCTCGCCGTATTTATTGCTCGGTTTGGAATTGGGCAACAAAACCCCGGTGGCTTTTGGGGGGATGGCTGGGTTAGGAATCGAAGCAAGAATCTATAACGGCTGGACAGCTCTCCTGGGTTACACCTATCATAGTACTGCGCGCAAAGGATTCTTCGGAGGAGCGTTCGGTTGGTCTTTTTAACGTTCAGAATGATTGGAATTATTGCTCTTTCGCTGGTTGCATTGTCTTCCTGCACGAGCACTGGACGATTGCTACTTACCGCTGATTTGCCGCGGGTGCAGACGAACTACAAAAAAATGGCAGTATATTTTCAAGAGCCACCGCGAAAGTCTCGGCCCATTGCTTTGCTCGCCGTGGCCCGAGATGGGGAAAACGCCACCTGGGCCGTGGAAATATTGAAAATGGAAGCTGCTGCTATCGGCGCAGATGCTCTGGCTCACGTGGAGATCAATTACACTACGGGAATGTTTCCCACTCTACGCGCGCAAGGAATGGCGGTGAAGTATGTGGAGTAGGTTCATCCTCGTTGGCACGATTTTACTCTCTGGTTGTTCGTATTCCACGTTTTACGTGCCCACAGAGCGATTAGTGTACCCGCCCTCTAGTCCGGCGGCGGTGGCCATTTCGACTCAAAAAACGATTTCACAATCTCATAAAATCTTGGGGCGAGTGGCGGCGATTTCGTGGGGTGGGGGTGAAAGTGTGCGGGGGCGATTGCAGGAAGAGGCCGCGCGTTTGGGTGCAAACTTAGTGATCGATCTGCGGATGGAAAAAGCGTTTGGACGAACAGCTGCTAGCGGATTGGCGGTGTTGGTGTTTCAAGAAGGCGTAATGCAATGATTAAGTTTTGGAAAAAGAAAGAACGAAAGATCGCCGAGCGTAGTCCGAGAATTCGACTATTGCTTTCGGATGGTATGCGAATTGGTACGGATGAGGGCGAGTTCCCGTTGCTAAATCTTTCCGAGAGCGGGGTGGGATTCCTTGCTGAAAACAATCACTTTCAACGAAATTTTTCGGCAAAGATTTATTTCGCACAAATTGCAGTGGATGTTTCTTTAGAAGTTGTCCGTAAGGATGGTTCTTTTGTTGGCGCGAAATTTGTTGGCGACACTGGTGAATTACGTAAGCTCTTACGCAAACAATTCATGGAAGAGATTCGGGCCACTGAAATGAGTGAGGTGGCACCGGAATCTTTGCGACAAGAAGATTATCAAGGAAAGCCGCGTTGGTTTTACGCTCCAGGAAATTACGAACTCTTTTTCACTGAGGAAAAAGGCAAAGTACTGCGGATTGAAATGGAGTGGAATGGGCGAGTGATTTCCGTAGAAGGGGATGATTTACCGAGAATCGGTAGCATTTCAACCGAAGATCGGCAAAAACCTACGCATTCCAAGTCGGCATTGGTTCGTTGGGAGTCCGATTTGACTGATGGTGATCGCAATAAGGCCATTCGTATTGTCGAAAACGTCAGAGGGCTTGACGTGGAAATTCGCGGCCAAATCGTGAAGATGTTGCGCCGAATAGAATAGATTCGCAAAGCTAGAAATTTAAATTTAGGGCTAAGCTGGCAAACATGCCGTTGTATTTTAATGATTTTTTGGTTCCGTTTGCGGTCACGAGATCAGAGCCCGCCAGTTGCGTGGTCCCGTCTAGACCAGTGCCACTATCCATTTGCAAAGTATCAAATGTGAGTTCACGATACCCAAACTCGAGCGCCATACTATAGTTTTGGACCAACAGCATTTCTATGCCGAGTGCGCCTTGTTTTTCTAGTCCAGATCCTGAAAATTTTTCTAAGTACTTTGCGCCGGAAGAATAAGTGCGCGCATTTTCACCCACTAGGCTAGCCAAGTTCACCCCGCCACGAAAATAGAAGCGAAATTTTCCGTCAGCGGAAAGAAAGGGCACGAGGAGCAAGGATCCTCCGTAGAGAAATAATTCGGAGTCGCTCGTATCAGAAAAGAGAGTGGAACCAGTGGGGCCGGTGAGAATGCTTAAATTGTGATACTGGATGTGACCCTTGATTACAAAATTGCCAAAATCGAGAAAGGGGTCCAAACCGGCAAAATAGCTATAATCCGATTTTTCCGTATAGGGTTTCGACACTAAATCAGAGGATGGATTTTGAGAAACTCCACCAAGGACCCCCATTCCAAAAGGACTGCCCGTTAGGAAATTGATGGTTTTTGCCTCGGCTGTGAGCGGAAGCAATACGATTAATACAAAATATTTAACGCTTCGCGCGAACATCAATCACTATCCGTGGTGGGTTCACTAGATAAAAAGACTCCACATCTACGGGAGCGCGTGTGCGAAACTCCATTGCTGCCAAATCGCCTTCGACCTCTGGAGCCAAGTATGCTTGAGCCACAAGCGCCGACTTAGCCATGGCTCTTTCCATCAACTTGGAATTCACAGCCCGACTAGAAACGCCACGGATACTTAGGTTAATCGAGCTATTTTGCGAGTCATGGCCTACTTGAAAGTAGGGTGGAGTTTTTGTTTCCCAGCCCGGTCCCTCCCCGGATAAATCTACGACGATTCTTTCGTAGCCCGCCGGATTCTTGGCCCAACGTACTCCAGCGAGATTTACGGGATTAGCCAAGGGGTCTCCACCGGAAATCGTGGAATCACTAATGTAAATATTCCTTTTCACTTGTTCGGCATTCAGTACGGAAGAGGGCGAAAAGGCTAATACGACAACAGGTAAAATAGCGGAAATGAGCATCATCATAGAAAAAGTGTAACGCTACCGTTTCCGCTTCTCAAGTAGCGACAAAAAAGATCGGATAAAAAGATGGAGAAAGAGAATGGAAAGGAGTGCCTGGCCCAAGCCACCCGACCATGGATTGGAATCCACGCCGGAAATTGTTCCACATCCCGTATCCTGAGGTTCCCGAGAGTTCGAGGCAGGCATTCGATAGGTGGCACCCTGTTGGGTATTATTTACCGAAATGCAGGGACTCATATCTGAAGTGGAAGGAGTTCCATATTTTTGGTTCACTCCGAAGCTCAATAGATAGAATCCTTCATTATCTAGGAAGGCAAAACCTGCCGGATAGACCGATGAAAAGAGACGCTGTGTTGCTGCGGTAATTTTTACGTAATAGTCACCATTGCCGCCACTGGCGCTGGCGATGGAGTCATACTGAATGAACCCGCCAGGCAAAGGATTCTCTACGTTGTCGATGCTCGTGCTACCTGCGAGTGAATTGCCATTGTTATCAAGAAATTCTACTTTTAAGTCTACTGGCGAATAGAGTGAATAAGATTGCGCTCTAGCACTTAAGTTGCCCACCACATTTTGCACTTTAAAGTAGTGCGATTCTCCAGGTCGGATCGTTCCGAATTTTAATTCTCCCTCATTAGACATGGGTAGGCTTGTTTGAAGAGTTAACGGTTGTCCATCTGGATTTCCCATTGCAGAACAACTTGGCGAGAGACTTCCAATTTGCGTGCTAGAATTTCCACTTACTTTCACAACTGTGGGTGAGTTGGAACCGCAGGCTGAGTAGAATCTTCGTTTAAACCGATTTCCACCACAGAAACGATGATTCACATTCTGAAAATAGGAAGAAACTGAGCTAATGTCGGAGAGAAATGGTTCAAACAGAATTGCATATTCTCCCGGGGGCAGATCAAAGATTTGAAAGCTACCATCGGGATTTGAAAGAGTGCCTGCCGTCACCTTTCCCGTCTCAAGTGAAATCGCTTCCACGTGTGCGCCAAAAATTCCGCCATTTTTTCCCATCACTTTGCCGTTGATGGAACCTCTTGGTCCACCACTCGAGTAAACGGAGCGTACGCCCACTTTGTCGTCTTCACTGAGACGAAATTGGCCACTAAAGGCGGTGTAAATCATCGATGATAAATTCACGGCGGTATGATCGAGTCCAAACGCATGGCCAAATTCATGGGTGGCAACGTCGTTCAGATAAATTAACCGCTTCCCATCAACCCATTTTCCCGTGTCACCTTCCACGTCAGTGAAACGAAAAGTTCGATCATTAAAAATGAGATCTGCTTCCGCGATTTGGCCGTTGCTAATGTAGTAAGTGACTTCCGTAACGGCTACGACTCCGCTATCCATATTCAGATTTGCAGCAGAGGCAAAAGTGATCGTATTTTGACCATCAAAAAGAGGCAAATTGGGGGCCGAATCTCGCTGTTGAAAGCTAGCAGAAATTGCGGCGCCGGTGGATGGCCATGACTGTAATGAGCTTGCTAATGAATTGCGTACTTGGTTGACCGTAAGATGCTGATTACTACCGGTGCCGACAAATACAAGGTGAGGTGAAGGCCACCGTAGCGGAATTCCCGAATCAGACATTGTTCTCACATAGGCCAGACTAGATGGCGGAAGGAGAAACGATAAAAGTATGAGCCAGCGCAAGTAAGGAACTCCTGGGTTCCTCTCAAAGCGCTACGTGACTTAGTCTTTACGAAGAAACCAAAGGAAGCTTCCTAAAAGCGGAAACACCATGAGGCTCCACCACCACGATACACCAGAAGAACTTGAATTCTCTTCGGAAGAAGAGGTGGCTTTCTCAAGTGGATCGGCGGGATTTTGTGGATCAGGTTGAGGCTGTGGGGGCTCTTGCGTGGGGATTAATTTCTTACCAGGTTGCACCACTACTTTGAACGCGGGATCGCCGTGATCGCTGGTTCCTCTAGTGACCATTACGCTCTTGTCCCCATTCGTGGCTTTGCCATCCTTTATCCGAGCAATGTATTCCAATAAGGTATTCGTCGTGTAGGGGACACCCTCTTCATTTTTCAGCAGAAATCCGAGACCGGACCTCAATTGCGAATTTCCCGTTTCCGAGCGCTCCACCGTGTATTTTCCGCTGGCCATACCAAGCACCTCTTTGATGTTTGGTTCCTCAGTGTCGCGGATGTTCACGAAGATTTCTTCTCCCGGTCGGAATGTAGCCGTTCCGGCCACATGATATCCCATGTCGCCGATTTCGCCGCCGGGCTGGCGAATGATTACTTCCTTACCGAGATTTTCTCCTTTGGGCTGTTCGATGACTTGAACCTTCCAATGAGTAAAAGGGCGACGGTTCTCTCTGTTTTCGGCAACCCAAGAATTTCCCACGATTCGGCCGTGCAAGATGTACGGCGCAGCTTCAATTTGATCCGAAAGTGAAATGGGCCCAAAAGTTGTAGCAAAACTATTTAATGGAGAGAGGAGAAGGGTAAAGAGGAGGAAAAAAAAAGGGAGGCGATCTAGTCCATGATCCAAAGTTGCTTCCTCCATGAAAGCCCCCTCCACAAAAAAGCGTAGCCTTCGTTTAGGGGCTTGGTCAATGGAGGACAATCGAAAGTAAGACGAATTTTTCCATTTGTAAGAATTTTCTTTCATCGCCGTTCCAGCTTAAGGCTTTGGGCTAGATAAGTCCCTGTAATTCCCAATTTCATTTTCACTAAGTCTTCCGGCGTTCCGACCGCGACTATCTCGCCGCCAGCTTCGCCACCACTTGGACCAAGATCGATCACCCAATCGGCCTGGGCAACTAAATCCATATTGTGTTCAATAAAGACCACAGAATTGCCCGAATCTACCAAACGGTGAAACACCTCAACTAACTTTTTGACATCATGAATGTGCAGACCAGTGGTGGGTTCGTCGAAAATGTACAGAATTGATCCGGTCTGTCCCTTTTGTTCATCCAGCGTGGAGGCGATCTTCAATCGCTGACATTCGCCTCCTGAAAGTGAGGAAACGGATTGTCCAAGCTGCAGATAACCCAAACCAACTTCATCTAGTAGCTGCAATTTACTGACGATGGCCCCGGACTCGGCAAATACTTCAAGGGCATCCTTAACTGTGGTGTGCAAAATTTGATCAATGTTTTTTCCGCGATACTCCACTTCCAAAACGTGCTTCTTGAAGCGTTTTCCCTGACAGTCGTCGCAAAGCAAACGCACATCGGCCATAAAATGCATGTCCACTTCCACATAACCATCGCCTTTACAGGTCGGGCAGCGTCCGCCGTCTACGTTAAACGAAAAATCACTTGGACTTAGGTGTCTTCGGGCCGCGCC
>CAYZLH010000088.1:0-8648 GCA_964478795.1 uncultured Bdellovibrionales bacterium
TCGCAAAAACAAAAAAGAGCTGGAGGGTTTCTCCAGCTCTTTTTTTGCTAGGCGTTTTAATTATTTATGGTCGTGTCCGCCACAACCGCAGCTATCTGCCTTTTTGTCGTCGTGACTATGATCACAGCCACAGGATTTCTCATCGGAACAACCGCATGATCCGGCCATCATTCCTTGCGGAGCCAACGGATTTCCCACCACATGCCCGCCCCCCGGGGGTTTCGCCGCGCAACCAACTACCATCAGACACAAAACAAAACCTAACTTTTTCATTTTTTCTCCTCTGTTGTATGGAAGAAGAATTGAACGTTTAATTGACACACGTCTTCTCCGTCCGCGTCGTAAAAATCTTTGTCAAATTTATCGCGAAATTCACGAATGGCCTTTTTCATTTCGGCCATTTTTGATCGCTTGCCCTGAAAGGTCAAACACGTAAATTCCCGCTCCTGCATTGGTAGTCTTTGCAAAGCGTCTTTGGCCTGATCCATTTGCTCGCAATGATGACGACGACCAGCTGCGGAGGGAATTTCTTCAATGGCGATCAAGGGGTCGGTGGCTGCGGCCAATTGGTATTTTCCCTCGGCGGTTCTTTCAATGAACTTCAAGCGTTCCAAAAGCGACAGTGAGGCTTCCACATCCTCAATCGTCAATTTTTGCCCCAACCGTTTGTGCACCCACGATACGAAGTTTTCTGGTTTCACCGAAGAAAAACTCGGCACAGAGAATAACTGCAGAATCACATAATTTTGCCAGCCCGAAACATAGCTAAACACTTCCGCGTCCAGCGCCTTCCGATGAATCAACTTTGGATTGAGCTTTTGCAGTTCGTCTAAAATCGTTTTGGGCACATTTCCGCGATATTTTTCCTTGCGTACCAAAAGCTCAAAATAGCGTCGCTCATTTTCTGAATGAGTAAGATCGTTGGAAAAAGCCAACACCAGATCTTCGGAAGGAAGCCTTTGCCCCTTTAAAACCATGGCGATGGAGCGAGGTGAGCGATACTTTAATTTCTGCGCCCAACGCTCCAAGGTAATAGGCCGTTTCATCCCGGGATAATGAGAGCGGACATGGTTCAAATACGCTCGAAAATCATCAAATTCGAAGATTGTCATGGGATCGATTTCCTTCGGCATCAGGCTATCGAAGCCCCGTTTCTTTGTAAAGGCGCCGAGGGCTTCTAAGGGATAAACATTGATGGGATATTTTTGTGTTTCCATCCTTCCAATTTCCATCCGTTCTCAAACCGACACCATCAAGATCACGCCAATACACCCCCACCCCCCAAGAAACTCGCACAGGCCGTGCGCATCACCCTTTTTCTTGGGGCTAAAAGATGACATAACCACCCCATGAATAAATACGAATCCGCAATGAAAATGGCCCTCAATGCCGCCGAACAATTTGTCGGCGCCACAGCGCCTAACCCGCCCGTGGGCTGCATTGCCCTTGACCGAACTGGTAAGGTGCTATTGGGCGCAGCCCATCAAAAAGCTGGCACAGCTCACGCCGAGGCAAAAGTTTTAGAAATGGCCCAAAAGCTCGGCAAGCTCGCACAAATTGAAACCTTGGTGGTCACCCTGGAACCCTGCAATCATTCCGGAAAGACTCCACCTTGCACGGAGACGATTCGTAAGCACAAAAATATTCGCCGCGTCGTCTATGGTTCCAGAGATCCTAACCCCAATGTAAAAGGCGGAGGAGCAGAAAGCTTAAAGTCTTCAGGAATCGAGGTGATAGCGGGAGTTCTTGAAGCCGAATGTGACTTTTTCCTACGCGCATTTCACAAGTGGAGCACCCGCAAACTGCCCTACGTTGTCCTCAAAGGAGCCTTCACCGCTGAAGGCTCAATGATTCCGCCCCCTGGCCAAAAGACTTTTACGTCCCAATCCTCGCTGTATTTTGCCCACGAGCTGCGCAAAAAATCCGATGCAATCTGGGTGGGCAGTGGCACAGTTTTAGCTGATTCCCCGGAGCTTACGGTGCGATGGTTGCCAGACCATCCAGGAAAACAACGTTTTTTGCTCCTTTCCGACCGGCGCAAACGAATTCCCCAGTCGTGGATTGACCGGCAAAAGGACCTAGGATTTGTGCCGCATTTTGCCGAATCCCTCCAGGAAGGACTGGAATTTTTGGGGAAAAACGGGGCCTTACAGGTTTTGGTGGAGGCGGGTCCCACTTTTCGAAAGGCCTGGCTGGAAAGCGGTCTTTGGGACGAATCTGTGGTAATAACACAAGGAAACGCAGACGACTCGATCGAGATCGAATTCGTCAATGACAAGGCATAGGAGCGTCATGTTTACCGGAATCATCGAATCTGTTGGAAAAGTATTGAGCATTGAAGAGCGTCGCGGTCAGCGCAAGCTGCAAGTAAAGACGCCATGGCAAGATGTAAAGCTGGGCGAGAGCATAGCTGTCAACGGCGTTTGCCTGACAGTTTCCGAATTTACCCCGAAGGGCGAATGTTTCTTTTTTGTCAGTGAAGAATCCCTCGACCGATCCACTCTAGGCAAACTTGAGCCAGAATCTGCCGTAAATCTAGAACGTGCCTTAGTTTTTGGCGGCCGCATGGGCGGTCACTGGGTACAAGGCCACGTCGACGCCAAGGGTTTGATCCTGAATTTATCCGAGGGCTCTGATCACTACAAAATCACCATGGCACTGGATCCTAAGTACGGCAAATATTGCGTAGAAAAAGGGTCGATTTCTGTGAATGGCGTCAGCTTAACCATCAACTCGCTCACTTTAACCAAATTAAACGAGTTTATGATTTCCTTATTAATCGTTCCTCACACCTGGAAGAATACGAATTTCTCCCAATTAAAAATCGGCGATGAAGTCAACGTGGAAGTAGACGTCTTGGCCAAATACATTGAGAAATTATGCTCTCCATCGAACGAGCCCTCGAACAGCTAAAGAATGGAAAAATGGTTATCCTCGTCGATGATGAGGATCGCGAGAACGAAGGCGACTTAGTTCTCGCTGCTGAATTTGCTACGCCAGAGAACATTAATTTTATCGCCCGTTATGGTCGCGGATTGATCTGCTTGGCTTTGGATGGCCGGCGCGTAGATGAACTAAAACTTCCGCCCATGGCCTCATTGAATCGCTCGCGTAGAACCACAGCATTTACAGTTTCCATCGAAGCCAAAGAAGGAATCTCCACAGGAATTTCCGCCGCGGATCGCGCCCATACAATTCGCGTAGCGTCCGATCCCTCTAAAGGGAACGAGGATATCGTTTCACCTGGCCATATTTTCCCACTACGTGCAGCGGATGGGGGCGTATTGGTGCGCGCCGGGCACACGGAGGGCTCGGTGGATCTTTGTCGACTGGCCGGTCTTCGTCCGGCCGCAGTCATTTGCGAAATCATGAATGAAGATGGAACCATGGCGAGGATGCCCGATCTTCGGGCCTTCGCCGAAAAATTCGACCTCCCCATCCTGACAATTCAGGATCTAATTTCTTACCGATTTTCACGCGAAAGCTTGATTGAAGAAGTAGCCGTGACCAAACTTCCCTCACAGTTTGGCGATCACGAATTTCAGTTACATGCCTTTTCTTCAAAAATCGACGGCACGGAACACCTTGCGCTGGTTTCTGCAAAAAATGGGAAATTAGAAAATCCGGCTTTAGTGCGAGTGCACTCCGAATGTTTGACTGGCGATGCGCTAGGATCCCTTCGCTGCGATTGTGGCGCGCAATTGCAATCAGCACTGAAGCAAATTTCAGAATCGCAGAACGGCGTATTGGTTTATATGCGAAGACATGAAGGCCGCGGAAGTGGTCTAGCAAATAAAATTAAGGCCTATGCACTTCAAGATCAAGGAATGGACACTGTCGAGGCGAATCGTCACTTAGGGTTTCAAGCCGATCTCCGCCACTACGGAATGGGTGCGCAAATTCTTCGCCACCTCGGCGTCAAAGACATGAAACTCCTTACCAACAATCCGCGAAAAGTAGTGAGCTTAAACGGCTTTGGCCTAAATATTGTGGAAAAAGTTCCCATTGAAATGGAGTCAAACTCCGCCAATCTAAAATATCTCCAAACTAAGCGAGATAAGTTGGGACATTCATTAAAACTGAATGGAGAGCGAAAATGAAATTTGCAATCGTAGTTAGCCAATTCAACCCTGAGGTAACCAATGGTTTGTTATCAGGTGCCGTTTCCTATCTCGCGGAGAAAAAAATCAAATGTACCGAAAAGGATATCTTTTTTGCGCCCGGAGCATTTGAGCTGCCGTTGTTAGCTAAAAGACTTGCCAAGAAAAAGAAGTATAATGGAGTGATTTGCCTAGGCTGCGTAATCAAAGGCGATACGATGCATTTTGAATTCATTAGCTTGGCCAGTGCCATGGGAATTCTCCAAGCAGGCCTGGAGACGGAAAAGCCCATTACCTTCGGAGTTCTTACAACCTTGACCGACGAGCAGGCGTTGAAGCGTTCTCGGAAAAACGCCGAAAATAAGGGTATCGAGGCTGCGGCGGCCTGCTACGAATCCGCCTTGCTCCTCAGAAAGATCTAGGGAGAATTATGGCCGTCACGTATTCCGTTTGCGCCAGTTGCGGAAAAGTCAATCGAGTCAATCTCACCGACGCTCAAACTAAGGCCCCCATTTGTGGTCATTGCAAAGCAAACTTGCCCATTCATTTTGGCGTCTCTGAAGTAAGTAAAAGTGGATTACAATCCCTAATAGAAAAGAGTCCGCTGCCCGTTATTTGTGACTTCTGGGCCGCTTGGTGTGGCCCTTGTAAAGCGTTTGCACCCACCTTTCAACAAGCAGCTTTGCGACTTTCAGATAAGGCCGTGTTCGTAAAACTAGATACAGAGAAGCACCAAAGTGCGAGCGAAGCCTATCGAGTTAAGAGCATCCCTACCCTCATTCTGTTTGCCAAGGGAATGGAAAGGGATCGCGTATCGGGGGCTCTGCCACTTGATGCATTTTTGCAGTGGCTCGACGAGCGAGCGTGATTTCTTGGCAAAAAAAAACCAATAACGCTTTTCCCGTGAGAGGTATTCGTAGAAATATTTTTACAAGCGCGTTTGGTTCAAGGGCGGTTGTTGCAACGTCATAGGTTGCTGACCAGTGCTGCCCGGGAACAGCACAGGGGTCGTGTAACCAGCGCCGCCATAATAAGGCATACCACCGGTGTAGTAAGATCCCTGCATTTGTCCCAATACCTGCTGGTAACGAGTCTGCGCATCGTTCAATGCTTGTCCCGCAACTGCAGCATCCTGACTCAAAATTGCTTGCTGCTGAAGCATACGAATTTGGGCTTGGAGCTGTTGCTGTTGATTTTGGTAGAAAGCATTCATTCCACCCGCATTGTACTGATTGTTCATGTTGGAGAAATAGGGGTTGTAGTTACACAAACCTCCGTAACAGTTTGGGTTCCCCGAATAATATGGGTTCGCATAGGGATATTGAATTCCCGGAAATCCACCGGGGTAACCGCCCGGATTACCGATTGGAGTTCCAATGGGAAATGGCATTCCATATCCCACTCCGCCCATTCCCATGGGAGCGCCAAAGCTGCCGCCACCGAATGGAGCACCATACGGGGCAAATCCGCCGCCCGCTCCCATGCCCATCGGTGCGAAGCCGCCACCCATTCCCATGGCGAATCCGCCTGCTGCAGCAAAGCCACCGCCAGCAACGAATCCCATCGGCGACATGCCCATACCGTAGGGCGCGAAACCTCCGCCCATTCCCATTGGCGACATTCCCATTCCGTAGGGCGCGAAACCTCCGCCCATACCCATGCCCATCGGAGCGAAGCCACCGCCCATTCCCATGGCGAATCCGCCTGCTGCAGCAAAGCCGCCGCCAGCAACGAATCCCATGGGTGACATGCCCATTCCGTAAGGCGCAAAACCTCCACCCATGCCCATCGGAGCGAAGCCACCGCCCATTCCCATGGCGAATCCGCCTGCTGCAGCGAAACCGCCACCAGCTGCGAATCCCATCGGCGACATGCCCATGCCCATGCCCATTGGAGCGAACATACCGCCGCCCATTCCGCCCATAGCGAAACCACCGGCGCCAACGAATCCGAAGCCGCCCATCATGCCGGCACCACCCATATAAGGATTGCCGCCGCCGTACATACCGCCCATCATCGGACCACCGTACATACCGCCGCCCATTCCCCAGCCATTCATAAACATTGAGGCCACCATCGCTGGACCCATTGCCGCGCCCAAAATTCCACCATAGTTATTGCTCGGAGGAGAGAACGGCAAACCCAAGCTCATCATCGAATTTCCATAAAATCGATAATCGTTGCTGGAATACTTCATTCCTTGAATTCCGCCGTAAAGTCCCATGGCACCCAAGCCCAAAGGAGTAGCAGCTTTCAAAACATCGGCGAAAACTTCCCAACCGCTTTTTCCGGAGTTAGGAGCCTCTTTTTTGCCTTTACAGTTTCCATCTACGCACTCATCGTCGCCGTCATTTTCACCAATTCGATCCAATTGTTTTTCGTATTTTTCAATGTCGTCTTTCAACGCCAGTTCTTGGTCTTTCAAAGAATCTAGGCGCCCCTGCAATTCATCACGGCGAGCTTCTTTGCGTGCTAAATCTTCTTCTAATTTTCTGCGAGCAGCATCGTCTGCAGGTGTGGATTTTCCCCATTCGTCACCCCCTGGATAATCACTATCGTATTTTTCTAAGCGCGCCTGAGCGGCGGCGACGTCTGTATTGGCTTTCGCAAGATCTCTGGCCACACCGGTGGACTCCCGCTTAACGCCACTGAGTTCCGATTCTTTATCGGCAATTTTTTCTTCTAAGCGTTCCCGCTTGCGCTCATCCTTTTCACTTTCGGCATAGGCGCTCAAAGAAGAAAGAGTTGGGCTCATCACCAACGATAAGATTACGGCATAGATAGTATTTTTCATGCTTACGCTCCCGTGTCTCCATCCAGAGAGACTAACGTTGCTAAATCGGCAAAGTTTGCGGAGAGGTTTAGGAAAAGATGCAAAATCCTTCGATTTTTCTTGAGTCCCTTCCATGGAAACTCCCACCACAGTTCTATTTTAGGGATATTTCGCAGATTCCCACAAGGAAGAATTGTGAGTTCTCCGTAGCATTTCGCGACTCAGGACATTTAATAATGCGGCAAGTTACTAGTTCCTACATTGATACAATGCGGAAACCGTGTAAGCTTTATCTCTTCTTCCCCCCAAGAATCACTAAGCAAATGAAAAACTTTTAAATAACAGCAAGTTATTATTCTGGCACAAAACCTGCTCATAAACGCAATGTTGGCGTGAAGGAAACTTCACGGTCTTGGGGGGATTAGATCAATGAGATCTCGGGGTTGGATTTTAGTTGTAGCAGTGCTGGTGACGCTGTCGCCAGCACTGAGTTCGGCCGAATATTCGGGTAAAGTATACACGAATGGCCAATGGGAAGAGTCTCAGGCTGGTAGTGAAGGCTGGAATCAAAGCGCAGACTGGTTACCTGACTGGTTTATTTCGAAAGAAAAAAGTCATCCGCTGACGGAAGCCCTGAATTTTTTACGCGGTAATAGTGGACTCCTCAACACCAATACATCTGCTCTCTGGATCGAGTCAAAAACCGAAACCTCTGCCGATTTACAGTCGATTCGATTGAAAAAAGAATGGAATGGACTGCCCGTCATCGGTGGCGATGCAGTGGTGCATTTTTCCGAAGGAAATATCTTGTTTGCGAACGCTGATAGCACCCCCCTCTTTGGCGTCGGCGCCCGACCAAGAATTTCTCCTTCCGAGGCCGAAGCAACCGCCTTTTCATCCTATCAGGGGCGCGCGCTCAAAACTGATGGCAACCAACTTGCAGTTTTGATTGTTGGCGATGATTCCCAACGCGACGCTAAATTAGTTTATCGGGTGGTTGTGCGCGACGAAGATCAGTTCGCTAGCGATATTCATTTTATCGATGCGGATACAGCCCAAGAGATTCTCGTGTCGACGAACGTGCACACTCTGGCCAAACGAAAAATTTCCGCGGGTCTAGGTTCTGAACAAGACTTCAGCCTGCCCTTTAATGAGTGGCAACTGGTATTTTCTGATTCCAGCTGCGAAAGCGCCACCTCACTGGGTGCCTCTCGAGAATCGGCTGCCCGCTCTATGATCGTCGGCGCGAACCCGTCTCCCTGCAGCGAAGTGGGAGCCAAGGCATTGGCGTCTGCTCTTTCCGCCTGGAATAATTCCGGTATCGTCCACAAGTATTTTCTATCTTCGCACAAACGCGACTCTATCGACGGACAAGGCATGACCATGAACGCCGTTGTTAACTTCGGCGGCGATGGGTTCCCAAACGCCGCATGGTACAACGACAAATCATTGATGCTTTATGGAATGGGCGATGAAAAAGTTTTTAATGATTTTGCCCTACCCTTAGATGTAGCCGCTCATGAAATTACCCACGGGATCACCGCAAAAACATCGCAGTTGGAATATGTTTCGGAGTCTGGTGCACTCAATGAAAGTTATTCAGATGTGTTTGGAAAACTTGTGGCTTTCTCGTCCGGAAAAACCAACGATTGGAAAATCGGCAAAGACCTATTCAAAGACGGAGCAAGATTCATTCGCGACATGGAAAATCCTGAAGTGGCTCACTACGATAATTTCCGATACAAGGGCGCCACCTGCTCGCGTCTCAATGACTT
>CAYZLH010000089.1:0-4839 GCA_964478795.1 uncultured Bdellovibrionales bacterium
AATACTTTTGGGTCAGTTGCAACGCATTTTCTTCCGTGAAATCGCCAAGCAAAATTAGGGTGGCGTTATTGGGGGCGTAATAAGTGCGATAAAAGTAATTGGCGTTATCAACGGTGAATCCTTTGATTTCGTCCAACGTACCGATCACACTCCAGCGATAGGGCGAGGCTTCAAAGGCCAGATTCCAGAGTGATTCATAGGCCAGGCTTCCGGGCTTATCGTCACGCATTTTCTTTTCACCAACGACAGCCCCGATTTCCGTCTGAAAAAGCTTTTCGTTGATCTTTAGATTCACCATCCGATCGCTCTCTAGTTCAAAAACCAGCTCCAATTTCTCTTTGGGCACGGATTGAAAGTAATTAGTGCGGTCCAGCCAAGTGGTGGCATTCATCCCCACAGCGCCGGCCTCGGTGAGTTTTTTGTCAAACACTTGATCCGGGTTTTTGGGGGTGCCGCGAAACATCATGTGTTCGAAAAGGTGGGCTAAACCAGTTTTTTTCAAATTGGGGTCGAGACGTTCTGCCGCAGATCCCACCCGAAACCAGAGCTGAAAGTCCACCACCGGGGCATACGAGTCTGGCACCAGCAGTATTTGTAGGCCGTTTTCCAGTCGATACTCGGTGACCTTGAGTCCATTGGGCAAGAGGGATTCTTTGACTTTCGTGGGGGCCGCCAGGGAAAAATCGCTCCAAAGCAGCGTAAAAGTGAATACAAGCGTTAGCCAGCGATACATCATCGATCCTCCTCTTCGGAAAACTAGGCCTAAAAGTGTATCGGACTTCAGTTCTCTTGTAACCCTTTGCCCTGCTGAATTTTCCGAGAAATTGTGCTAAACCTCTATTCTCTCAAAGGAGCAATTATGGAAGCAAAAACTGTTGATATTCGCTTGGAGTTCACGCCCAATCCCAATGCCTTGAAGTATGTATTAGACGATCATACTTTGATGCCGAGAGGGAGTGCGAGTTTTACGGATCGAGCCTCGGCCGAAAGTTCGCCACTCGCCAAGCGCTTGATGGCCATTTCGGGTGTGGCTTCCTGCATGATTGGTCTCAATTTTGTGTCCGTCACCAAAAGTGATGAAGGCGACTGGGAGGTTTTAGATCAAAAAACTCGCGAAGCTTTGAAGGAGCACGTGGCCTCTGGCGAGCCTGCCGTTAGCGCCTTAAGCCTCCAACCGGCTTCCTCCAGCAAAGAGGGGGAGACGGAGTTAGAGAGAAAGATCAAAGAAGTGTTGGATCGCGACATCCGTCCGGCCGTGGCAATGGATGGTGGCGATGTGGTGTTCGAGCGCTTCGAAAATGGGATTGTGTATCTCTATATGCAGGGCAGCTGTTCCGGTTGTCCTTCCAGTACGGCGACCCTTAAGATGGGGATCGAAACCCGTATTCGTCAGGCAGTTCCCGAAGTTTCGGAAGTTGTTGCGCTCTAGTTTCCAACTCAAAGAGTCATTTTAGACAAAAAAAAGAGCCCCGTGAAAGGGCTCTTTTTTTTGCGTTATGGTGCCGGAATTAGAGGGTCGTGGGTACGTCTCTGTCCATCACTGTCTTGCGGCCATCGGCTTTAGCATTCTCGATCGCTTTGTCCAAAAGGGCGGCTACTCGCTTGGAGAGCTCTTCAGGAACGGATCCGCTGGTGTTCATTTGGCTTTTATCTTTGATGTAGGATTTTACTTTGGAGGCAACAACCAAAACTTCGCTCATTTCTACTTACTCCTTCATAATTCTGGCGCGACTTGAACTGCGCTTTTTCATTGGAACTTGAAAATCATGCGCTAAGTTCCCCAAAAACGCACCCCCTAGAGAAAAAAAATCCCCTTTTTATGGAAAAAAGCGCGATTTAACCAACAATGCGGAGCGAAAGTTTTTTTCATTTTCCCCCCCGTTTCCAGTGAAAAAAATCCTTTGTCGCAGAGAGAAAAGGTGATTAGAGTGCCTTTTTACAAATTGCTTTTGGAGAGATTTTGCAAATGGGAAATAACGGGAATTCATTGGAGCCTTGGAGCGTAAAAAAAAGCGCGGGACTCTATAATGTGAACGGATGGAGTGCCGGCTTTTTTACTATCAACGATGCTGGCCGTGCCTGCGTAACTCCCAAAGGTGCTAATGGGCCGTCACTTGATTTGTACGAATTGGTAAATGATTTAGTGGACCGTGGCCTACGTGCGCCGCTTTGGATCCGATTTCCTGACATTGTGGAAACCAGAGTAAAAGCTTTGGCGGATTCCTTTCACCAAGCCTTTCAAACTTTTGGCTACAAGGGCAGATACCGTGGAGTTTATCCCATTAAGGTAAACCAACAGCGCCACTTGGTTGAAGCAATGGTACGATTTGGTTCCGAAACCTTTTTAGGCCTAGAAGCTGGTTCTAAACCGGAATTGCTCGTGGCCCTTGCGCTTCTAGACAATCCTGAGCCGATGCTGATCTGTAACGGATTCAAAGACAAAGAGTATATTGAGACTGCGCTTTTGGCTTCCCGCCTTGGCCGCAATATCGTGATCGTGATCGATCGCTTTCAAGAATTACCACTCTTGTTCCAAGTGGCGAAAAGCTTAGATATTAAGCCCCGCATTGGTTTCCGCGCAAAATTAGAAAATAAAGGCGCTGGTAAATGGGTGGATAGCTCTGGCCCCCGCTCGAAGTTCGGTCTAACGGCCTTGGAAATCGTGGAAGGCGTAGAGTTCTTGAAAAAAGAGAATGCCCTGGATTGCTTGCAATTGCTGCATTTCCACATCGGCTCACAGATCACCTCGATCCGTCCCATTAAAGATTCGCTCCAAGAGGCTTGCCGAATTTACGCCGACCTTTACGCCATGGGCGCGAAGCTCCAATACTTGGATGTGGGCGGCGGTTTGGGCGTGGACTATGACGGCTCCAAAACAAACTGGGAAAATTCGCTAAACTATTCGGAGCAGGAATACGCCAACGACGTAGTGAGCGCCATTCAGACCATTTGTGAAGAACGCGAACTTCCGCATCCCGATATTATCACTGAATCGGGCCGGGCGCTCACCGCCCATCACGCGGTGTTGGTGTTTAACGTTTTGGGTACCCACGAGATTCTGAAAAATACTTCTCCGCCACAGCCCGCTGCGGAAGATCACGAGAAGGTGATCGAGCTCTGGGAAATTTATAACAAAATTTCTCTGCGCAACATGAATGAGCTTTATCACGACACCATTCAAGCCAAGGAAGATTCCATTAAGCTGTTCAATTTGGGCTATCTCACCTTGAAAGATCGCGCCCAAATCGAGCAAATTTTTTGGGCCATCATTGGCAAAATCCAAAAGCTTTCGAAAGAGCTCTCGGAGCGTCCAGAAGATTTAGAATCCTTAGACAAAGAATTGCACGATACCTATTATTGCAATTTCTCCGTGTTTCAATCGGCACCTGACCACTGGGCCGTGCGCCAGCTCTTCCCCGTGATGCCCATTCACCGTTTGAACGAGGAGCCAACCCGCAAGGCCACTTTTGTGGATCTCACCTGTGATTCCGACGGGAAAATGGATCGCTTCATCGACGTGAAAGACGTGAAGTATGCCTTGGAAGTACACCCCGTGGATCCCACCAAGGAATATTATATCGGTGTGTTTTTGCTCGGCGCCTATCAGGAAATCCTGGGCGATATGCACAACCTGTTTGGCGATACCGACGCTGTATACGTTTCTATCAAAGAAGACGGCTATGAGATCGATCATCTCGTGGAAGGCGATACCGTAACCCAGGTGTTGGAATACGTAGAATACTTCAAGCCTGCCTTGATGGAGCGCATGCGTTTTGCCGTGGAAAACGCGTTGAAAAACAAACGCATGAACATTCAAGAAGGCCGCAAGTTCTTGCAATTCTATGAGCAAGGGCTAGATGGCTATACCTATCTAGAGGGTAATGAGTAGTTACTGAGCGCCAAAACCATCGGTCTCTTTTTCGTTGAGCCCGCCGGAGCCCTTTAGGCCAGGAATTGCCGGTTCGATTTCTTCGGTTACGCGATAGGGGATCTGCTTCACGCGGCTGCCGCTGGAGGTAATTACGGCCGGGTTCTTCTCGGCTAATTCCGTTTCCGTGCGCTCACTAACGGCTTCGACATCGATGGGAAAGAGCCAAAAGCCATCACTTTTCACCAAAACCTTTCCGTGAGTGTAGGCTTCCTCCACGGTTCCCTCAAAGTCAAAGCGAGCATTGTTACGGTAACCCTCTGCCATTACGTAGTCACCCTTACAGAGCGACATCTTTTGTGGGCTACATTCTACTTTTTTCCCCACTTGCTGTAAGTCGAGAATGAAGGTGGCCGCTCCATCTTTCACAACCACTGCGCCATTTTCAAAAATGTGTTCCACTGGCGCTTCGGGGATATAAAGAGAGGTGGAAACAGAGGGGTAAAATACTTTGTCACCCTTGCAGATTTCTGTCTCAAAGCTCTTTCCGCATTTCACTTCTGGAGAGGCGGTAAGTGAAAGATTTTTTCCGCGAATCTTATAGCGCTTCCCGTTGGCAAGTTCTACGCGCACGGATCCATCTTCAAATTTATCGACAATACGGGCGATGTTGTCTTCAAATTCGTTGAGAGAGTTTGTGATAATCACTTTACTGCCAGGCTTTAATTTTTCGAATAAGGCTTTGTTTTGGGCCTCTAACTCTTTGTCGGGATAGGAGGCCAAATTGCGCACAGGTGCCCGGCCAAACCAGGTGGTAGGGTCTTTATGGAGAGTCGCGCTGTCTACGCGATAGCGATCGGTGGCCTGGGCTTCCAGGCAGAATAGAGCTAGTAATAGTAGAAGACACGCTTTCACGTTGATCTTTTCGGTCCAAAAGGGGTAGAAGTTGAGCGAAAAATTATAGATTTTTC
>CAYZLH010000089.1:4849-8604 GCA_964478795.1 uncultured Bdellovibrionales bacterium
AGATGAGTGGCTTAAAAATGAACTTTCGCTGGGAAAAGCGCACGCGGGTGCGATTTTTCCCCTCTATGGCCGCTCTGAAGCTGGCCGTAGAAAAATCCGGTGGAGTGGCCATTTTCGACCCCGGTGCCAGATTTCGACCAAAGTCGATCCCCGCCCATGAAATTCCCCCTGGGGAAAGTTGCAAACAGTGGAGTCAGCTTGAGGAAACGCTCGAGTGGCTGGCTTCACGAAATCTTGATCGCTCGCAGACGGTGGTCGCCATTGGCGGCGGAGCCTGTTTAGATTTGGCAGCCTTTGCTGCCAGCTTGTATCGGCGAGGAACTCCGCTCATTCTCGTGCCCACCACACTCTTGGCCATGGTGGATGCCACGCTCGGTGGAAAAACGGCGGTGGATCGAACTAGTATCGCGGGGAGATCTAAGAATTTTGCCGGTACGTTTTATCCCGCTGATGAGGTTTGGATTTGCCCGGAGTTTTTGGCAAGTTTACCAGAGCGAGAGCGGTGGAGCGGAGCCGGAGAGGTGTGGAAAACGCTCTGGCTAGACGGAAAAAAAGATTCGCCGCCATTGAGAAATTTTTTACAAACGGGGAAATTAGATGCGCAGTTCGCGCGCTTGCTGTTGCAGTGTTTGCGCGTAAAAAAGCGATTCGTGGAGAAAGACCCTCTAGATCAAAAACGGATTCGCGAAAGCTTAAATTTTGGGCATACCATCGGCCATGCGCTTGAGTCGCTAAGTAAGGGGCGAATTTCCCATGGGGAAGCCGTGTGGTGGGGAATGGCCGTGGAACCCTTATTGCTCGGTAAGTCTGGTCAAAAAATGAGCGAACTGGCGGCCCGAGAATTAGGGCTATTTCGTTCGCAGCCACCTAAAGAATTTTTTCTCGCAGAGGAGCGTTGGCTAGAAAAGCTGCGGGCCGATAAAAAAACCAGTAAAAATAAAATCTATTTAACTACTTTGGCGGCGCCGGGAAAACTACGCAAAGTGGCAGTTACTCGCGAGCAGCTGGTGAAAATTGTGAAAGATTTTCCGGAATTCTACCGGCGCGTAAGTAGAAATCCAGCAAAGTAATCGCGGCCATGCTCTCCACCATCGGAATGGCCCGGGGGAGGGGAAAGCAGTCATGCCGCCCCTTAACGATGATCTCTTGCTTTTCTCCCTGCTCCGTAACGGTGGCAATGGGGCGAGGGATGCTGGTGGGGGCGTGAAAAGAAACGGTAAAAAGTAATGGATTCCCAGTGCTCATGCCGCCGAGAACCCCGCCAGTTTTATTGGTTTTGGGCCGTGGTCCAGAGTCGGTGAGGTGAATTTCGTCGCGAATCGCCGATCCTGGGAGTTCGGCAAAGGCTTTCCCGGAGCCATGTTCATAAGCAACGGCCGCAGGCAGACTTAAGAGCGCATGGCCAAGTTGAGCCGGCAACTTATCAAAGATTGGTTCACCCAATCCAGGTGAAAGTCCCGTCACGCAACAGCGCACGGCGCCCCCCCAGCTATCGCCGGCTTGCTTTAGCACTTCCAGTTGGTGCTCAAGCTCTGGTTGCGGGCGCAACGTACCTAAAGGAGATTGGGCGCGCAGGTTGGCAATCTCTTTTGGCGACTCGGATGGATCGTCGAGAAAATGGGGGCCCACCTGAGTGACCCAAGCAGCTAGCTCTACTCCGACCAATTGTAAAATTTTCTTCGCCACCACACCGGCGGCCACTCGCGCTGTGGTTTCGCGTGCGCTGGAACGACCGCCGCCACGGGCGTCGCGGTGACCGTGCTTCAGGTGAGTGGTGAGATCCGCATGGCCGGGGCGGAAGATACTTTTTAGCTCTTCGTAATCCGCTGAGTTTTGATTTTGATTGAGGATTCGAAGGGAAATTGGGGTGCCCGAGGTTTTTCCTTCCGCTAGGCCACTATCGATATGCACGGTATCTGTTTCTTGGCGAGCCGTGGTGAAACCCGCATTTCCGCCCTGACGCAATTTCATATCTGCGGCAAAATCCTCCGCCGAAAGCGCCAATCCCGAAGGACAGCCATCAATCACCACGCCGACGGCGGGTCCGTGGCTTTCGCCCCAGGTAGTAATTCGAAAAAGGGTGCCAAAACTATTTCCGTTCACAATAAACCACCATTTATAGGAACTCGTTTCTGAGTTACGATCACCGCAGTATGGCACACGTTTGCATAACTGGAAATGAACAAAGCCCCGCAGCCCTAGAGCAGCGGCTGGAGCGGGTATTATTTGGCCACCCACGGGTGCTTTGTGAAGTACGGTTAGATTATTTAGACCTGTCGCCAGCCAATGCGTTTTCCTTTCTGGCCCGACTGCCCGCAGAAATGGCCAATCGCCTAATCTTAACCCAAAGATTGAAAGCTTCCGGTCCTGTGGCGGCGGGCAATTGCACCTGGGATGTGCTCACTTGGCAGAGTTGGTGGAAAGATGTGATGGCCCTGCGGCCCTGGTTTGCCGTGGATCTCGATTGGCTGGTGTTGGATCGTCTAGCCGGTGAATCCTTAGCCTGGCGGGGAAAATTTCGCTCCCGCCATGCCTTCTTTTCTCTCCATGGCAGTTTACCGGAGATAGGCAATTCCTTGCCGGAAATTTTATCCAGCGCGAAGGAGCACAATGCCGGTGTGAAAATCGCCGCGCCCGTGCACACGCCACGGGAAGAATTTGGCGGTGGTCGAAAGCCGCAGGGGACATCACCTATTTTGCGGCGGAGGAAGGAAGATCCACAGCAGTTGGCCAGGAAACGTTTTCGGCGGTGGTTCCCTATCTGCAAACCAAGCAGCGCCCGGAACTTTTCGCTCTATTGGGTGACAATCCCGAAAATCGTTACGGGGAAGACATTTGGAATCGCGTATTTCTTAAGCGAGGCGCAAAGAATCGTTATGTGAACGTACCGATGGCTGACGAGCCGGGAGCGACCTGGAGTGAAAACACGCTCTTCTGGATGGATCGATTACATGTCAAAGGGGCCAGTGTGACGAAGCCCTTTAAACTCTCGTTTCCAGAACCGACGAACACCCTGTGTAAGGAAGAGAATATTTGGTCGCGGGAAAATACCGACGGTCTAGCTGTTTGGAAAATTTTGCGGGAGTACTCCATCACTAATGGAGCAAAAATTGTGATTGCGGGCGGTGGCGGTGCCGCCATGGCGGTAAAAACATTTCTGGAAGCTAAAGGTTACCCAGTGGAGATTTGGAAGCGAGCAGAGGGACGCCTTGGGGCGTGCCCAGAGGGGGCCGTATTCCTTTCGACCTGGCCCGGGATCTACCAAGAGGCGCTAGTGCAAGCGCTGCCGAAATCCCCATCCTTTTGCCTCATCATCGATGCCCAATTTCAGCGCCATGAAGATGAGAGTCCACTGGCCCTATGGGGAAAATCTCAGGGCATAGAATACGTGCATGGCGCGCGCTGGTGGAAGGAACAGGCTCGCGCTCAAGACGTTTTGTGGTTTGGCGAAAATCGTTTGGGGGCGGCCAAAGAAGCAATACTTCGTTTGGTACCAAACTCTAAAAGCGAAACTATTCGCGCCTATGCACTGGCCGCTGCTTGTGGAGTCATTTCGGAAATTCATCAGCCGGCAAAAAATGACGATAGCGATACATTCTTATTGGCGGTGGAGTCTTTGGGAATTCACTGTGATAGCAGTGGCGAAAAAGTAACACTATATCCAAATCCTGAGTTGGAGGCTCCAGCAGAACCAATTTCTATGGGCGAGGGCGCCACGGGATTTCGTTTTTTGGTCGCGCTTAGCTCCATTGCTA
>CAYZLH010000090.1:0-8485 GCA_964478795.1 uncultured Bdellovibrionales bacterium
GACGTATACGGTACAAGCCCGCGACAACGCCGGCAATCTCTCAGCCCACAGCAATAGCGTAACGGCGAATCCACGGTAAACCATCCTTACGGAAGATTGCCCGACTTGATCGCTTTTGTAGTGATGTTACTGCCAATTTAGGCGGATCCTGCCAACTTCATCTCAATAATGGCGGAGTGAACCATCTCCGTCGATTTCTTATTGCAAATGACTTGCAACTATTCTATCAATTCCCCACTTCGTATTCTCAAGCGGGAATTCTTCAAATGCTTTTATTTTTGTTAATGTTTGTATTGCCAAACGCTTCCCATGGAATGGCTGAAGGCACTGGCCTCAAGTTTGTAGGCGCTGCCGATTTTGTCGGCAATTTTGAGTCAAAAGACCAAACCACCTATCCCCGAAGATTTGATCTCCGCGAGGCAGAGTTCGGCTTTTATGGCCCCATTGATCACACCTTTGATGGCAATATATCGGTGGCAGCTCACAATGAATCAGGGGCCTATAACCTAGAAATTCATGAAGCCCATTTGGGCAGTTATAAACTTCTACCCCACCTGAAAGCCAAATTAGGAAAGTTTTTTCTTGGCGTGGGACGCTTAAATCAGTTTCACAGGCATGATTGGCCATTTATCAGCACACCAAAAGCTCATCGCCTATTTTTTGACGACGAAGCGGCCTCCGATACGGGTCTGCAACTTCAGTATTTAATTCCCCAACTGCCCATCTTTACCGAAGTCACACTCGGAATTACCAATGGGTGGGTTTTTGGTCACGCTCACAATCAAGGAGTAAAACCGATTCAGCCCACTCACTATGCGAGAATACAAAACTTTTTTACCTTGGGAGAAAGTGGCGGCATTCAAACTGGATTCAACTATCTGGCCAGAAATGCCCGTAATGACGGCCACCTAAAGCTGTTTGGGCTCGATTTAACTGGAAAGTGGAGAGATGGACAAAACTTAAATTGGCTCATTCAAACAGAAATTTGGGGAAAAAACATTCGCCCTCCCGGTAGTGCTTTAAATCGCAGCTTTGGTGGGTATTTTTACGCGCAAAAATTTATCTATTCCAAAATTTCTGGCGGCGTACGCTTTGATGGCTATTCTATTGATACGAGTCCCGTCTTGAATTTGGACTATTCCATAGTCCCAACGCTGGCTTATAAGCATTCAGAATTTTCGCAGTTTAAATTGTCTTACCAACTAGATTGGGAAAAACGAGAGCACAAAGACTCTCAGACAAATCGGACCATTCAGCTGCAGGCCACATTTCTCCTAGGAGATCACCCCAGTCATGATTTTTAGCCTAATTTTTTCCGCAATCTGCTTTGCCAAACTTGTTGCCGTAGCTACGACTCCAGATGTCGCCTGGCTCGTAAAACAAATTGGCGGCGACGAAGTTGACGTTCAAGCGCTTGCCCGACCCAACGATAATTATCATCTCGTAGAGGCCCGACCAGACTTTGTACTCAAACTGGCGAGAGCCGACATTTTCTGCCAAGTGGGCGCAGAGCTGGAGATTGCCTGGGCTCCCAAAATTTTAGAAAAGGCCGCCAACCCGAAGCTTCTCTCTGGAGTGGGCGGTGAATGCGATCTTTCTAAAGCTGTAACGCTCATTGAGAAACCAACGGCAAAGATTGACCGCTCGATGGGTGATTCACATGCTGCTGGAAATCCCCACTACTGGTTGTCACCCGTAGAAATGAAAAGGGCCGCTCAAATCATTCAGGAACGATTAATCTCCTTAGCGCCTGAACATAAGGAAAAATTCCTAGAAAACCACAAGAAGACCACCGTTAGCCTAGAAAGTACCTTCCAATCTGTAAAGGCTATGCTGAGTCCAATCTCCGGAAAAACGTTTATCCAATATCATAAAGAGTTTTCGTATTTTGCCAGTGCTTATGGGCTCAAAATCGTTGGTACAATCGAAGAGATTCCGGGAGTATCGCCATCTGCCTCGAGAATCGCTACCGCAGCAGCAGATGCCAAAAAAGAATCTGCTCATCTGATTTTGGCCTCATCGGCAAATCCAATTGCCATACTTAAAAAGTTTTCTGAAGCATCGGGTATAAAATTTGTCGCCCTCCCCATTTCCCTCGAGGGCTTCGAAGCTAACGCCTATGATCGTTGGCAAAAACAAATTGTCGAAAAAATCCTGTCGCCATGAAACTAATCGGAACTGATATAGGTTATGGATTCGACTCGAAAGCACTCATTCAAAAGAAACTAAATTTCTGTGTGGCGGCTGGCGAATGCCTTTGGATTTCCGGGGAAAATGGTAGCGGAAAATCTCTTTTAGGCAGAGTTTTAGCCGGACATCACCCTCACCAAGGCAACCTAGAGAATCAGTTTCTACGGTCTGGTTATCTGCCACAAATTCAAGAGCCCCAAAACCACCTTCCTTATAGCTTAGGGGATGTTGCCAAGAAGGCTCACTTCCTTTCCTCAGACCAACTGAAACTTCCTTGGAACTCAGCTAGCGGGGGCGAACGACAGAAGGCGCTATTGGACCACATTTTGTATCAAAACTTCGATTTACTCATTCTTGATGAACCCTTCAATCACTTGGACCAGCCATCGAAGCGTGCATTACAGCAACAATTAGTAAATTTGGGATCAATGGGAAAAGTAGGACTAGTGCTCATTTCCCACGATTTGTCTCCGCAAGATTGGTGGATAGGAACGCTGCATCGCCTGCACCTAGAGGATCCATCGTGAGTGAATTTCTATCCATCTATTGGCCTAACATAATGGCAACAGTTTCGATGGGGTCTGTATTGCCTTTAATCGGGGCGCACTGGATTGCGCGTAAAGAATCTGCAAAAACCATTATGCTGAGTCAGCTGGCCGGTTTCGGCATTCTGCTCGGTATTCTCGTGCTAATGCTTCTGCATCATCAGCTTGAAAGTACTAGCCTTCAGGTATTGCTACCCACATTTCTAGGAATTCTTTTTTCCGGATTGATAGCCCAGTTATCCTCTAAATTAACGCGATCTCAGAATTCGAATACAGCCATTTATCTTTCTATTTTTCTCTTTTTTTGGGCACTTTCTCAGGGATTCATCGGATTTTTCCCAGGAATAGAGAGCCACCATTCCGCAATTTATTTTGGTGATATCGTCACTTTAACAAAAGTTCAGTGCCTTTATTTCACAGTGGGGTCCGGCGCCGCACTAGCTTACTATCTTTGGTTTCACAAACGCACTCTACAGGAAACCTTTAATATCGCCGTTCTTCGCCTGCCCATTTCCTCTTGGCGGGCAAAACAGTTTATGCTCTATTCCTTGTTTTTAATCGTACTATCCGTACAATTCCTGGGAGTGTTATTCACTTTGTCCTGCCTTTTGATTCCCTCCACCATGGGTCATCTAATCGGCATAAAAAGCCTGCGCAGGCACTTTTTACTTTGTGGCAGCATTGGAATTTTGGCAGCCGGCCTGGGCTTTGTTTGGTCATTACTGGATTCGCGCTTACTCACTACTCCCACTATTGCGATTTTAATGGTGCTTTTTCCTGTTATTGGGAAATGCGTCTTTTGGGCTTTTTCTAGATGCAAATGAATTGCAAATAGTCTATAAACCCTCTCGATGAAAGTATCCACCTGCAAACATCGCCATCAAACGAAGCAAGAAGCAGCTGGGGAGTTAGAAAAGGCCCTGAGCAAATTGCGATCCGCTGGCATTCGAATTACCAATCCGAGGCGGATTGTATTAGAAGCATTGCTGGAGTTTAGTCAGCCGAAGTCTGCAGAAGAACTATTCCAAAGCTTGAAACGCAGTGGATTGGATTTAGTGACCGTATACCGTACATTGCAACTGCTTTTGGAGAATAACTTCGTCACAAAATTCGACTTTTCCGATGGAATACGTCGATACGAATATCGCAAACATCATCACCACTACATTGAATGCAAATCTTGTGGGGAAATGCAGGCCCTTGAAGGCTGCGAATTCGAAGCAAATATTTTAAAACTTTTAGAAAGACGTGGATTTCAATTGGTAGAACATACACTGAATGTCGTTGGTGTGTGTCCTACCTGTGCTTAAACGAGGAGATTGTTATGTTAATTATATTTTCGCTGTTATTTAATGTATCCGTATTTGCTGCCTCCAACTTTGAGTTAGCCGCAGCAGCAAGTACAGAGTCTTATCGAACGGATTTCCAGTCGGAAAATGGACGCTCAGCGCCCGAGCCATACGGATACTTTCTCGAAAGGGAAACAGCTGAGATTCTTTCGACAGTATTTTTTGATGAAAATCGCAAAATGACAGCGTCAACCTATGGATGTCACGATCACCGACCAGGAGAATTTGATTGCCACAAAGAAGACAAACGCACCCTCGGCGCCTACTCACGCACCACCGCTATTTACAATGCAGAAGAAATGAAGAAATCTATTCCCCTAGCGATCGATTTTTTCTCCAAGTCCGTTGCCCCAGAATCTAGCATCATTTCTCTGAAACTCTGGGAAGCTCATTCGAATATTCGTTACGTGGTCGAATACCTAAAGGGCACAACCAAAACTCGTTACTTTCTCGCCTGCCACTACCACGATGGTGAAATGGATTGTCATCACAAACGAGATGCCGGCCCTGGGGAACCAACTTTATAAGGACTCTGTATGTTAAAAAATTTCATTCCGATTCTGTGCTTTAGTCTCGTCGCCTGTGGCGGCGACTACAAATCCCCCACCCCCACGGGAAGCTCCTCCTTCCAGGGGAAGCAATTGCAGTCAGTGACCGGTAATCTCATAATTGGTGGATCCATCGAAGGCACCGGAACAGTGCTTTTTTCTGAAGACCTCGGTACCTTTGACAGCGGCAAAAGTTATGCGGTGGATTTTACGCTTGAAGAGGGCGGCTGCCTTGCACTGATTAGTCATGCCAACGAGGCTTTGGCTAATGGATGGGAAATTCGCTTTTGCAGACAAGGAACCGGGACCGGCTCCCTTAAAGCCACAGTATTTGCCAATGGTGAAGAACGAGACACAAAAAAGAACGAAACAGTGGAGGCCTTCGGAGGCTTCGATGCCAGCGCTCCATTAAAATTTCAAATCGATGTACATAACAATGAAAGCCCCACTCATGCTCTGGTATGGAGCCGAACGCTGCCCATTGATTTCACGGAAGAAGCCGCTATTTTTAATACTGAGGAATTTGACAATTCACCGGGAAATGGCACCGATAAACGTTGGGGACTCCGGCTCAGTAAAGCAAAAGTAACTCTCGCGAATCTATCAGATCCCAAATTTAAGGAATAAGTTAGAGAGCGAATAACTTTTTGCGCGCGCCCACTCGCTGAATGGCCGCCCTAAAATCCGTCACTCGTCCCTGTAACTTTTCCGCGATAGCCAGGTACTTTTCGTCTTCGGCGAGGAGATTGTTGCCTACACAGATCATATCAAGGCCAGCCTCCAGGCCTTTCGTTACAATCATCTCCGAGCCAAAGGCCTTTTGCGCCCCCTGCATTTGAATGTCGTCGGAGATGAGCAGCACATTGGGGAGTCGGGTGCGAATCTTGGCAATAATATAGGGCGAAAGCGTGGCGGGCGTGAGTGGATCCCACTGCTGAATGATACCATGACTAACCAAGATCGCTTGTCCATGAATCTTTTCCCCCCATCGCCAAAAGAGTTCTAACTGCTCGTTGGAAATCGAGTCGCTGATGTCGGTGAGATCTAGATGGCTATTCACTCTGGCGCCACCAAGTCCGGGAAAATGTTTGAGACATAGACCAAGTCCTGTCATCTCTGCAACTTTTTGAATTCGACTCACGCATTCGTTTACCACTTGTGGGTCGCGTGAAAAGGACCGTTCAATCTTACCAATGTCGGGATTTTCCGGATTAAAATTTAAATCAACTACCGGAGCCAAATCATAATGAATGCCCAATCTACGCATTTCACTAAAACTTTTTTCTAGTATCGAGAGCTGTTGTTCCGAGGTGAGTTTGGCGAAGTTTTGGGCTGACGGCAGATGAGCGAAACCATTCTTTTCCTTCAGCCGCCGAACTTTTCCACCTTCTTGGTCAATGAAAATGAGCGGGCGAGAGGACAAGGCTGAAATTTCTCCGCATAATCTTTTCAGCTGCTCCGGCGATTCAATATTGTTATCATAGCTGCGCGTTTGACAGTTGTAATCGAACAGGATTACCCCTCCAAGGCCATACTTTTTTTCAAAACTTCTCAGCCAATCTGGAATTGTTTTTCCGCGAAACCCCAAGATGAATAGTTCACCAATTTTCATCCCGCCCCCTCCTGCGCACTTAGCTTTAATCCTACGATGGAAATCAGCAGTAACACGAGAAAAAATAAGCGCGCCGAAGTGACCGGTTCTTTAAAAAGATAAATTCCCAAGACCGCCGTGCCTAGTGCGCCGATTCCCACCCACACCCCATAGGCAGTTCCGATTGGCAACTGCGCCGCTGCGCGAGCCAGAAGAACCATCGAGATCACCAAGCAGAGAATGGTAAATAGCGTTGGCTTCCAACGGGTGAACCCAACAGAGTATTTTAGACCAACTGCCCAACCCGTTTCGAACAAACCCGCTACGATCAACAACACCCATGGATGGGAAATCCAATTTTTCATTTGGCAACTCGCCAAACCGGCATGGCTTGGTGGAAATCTTTGACTGCCTCCAGAAATGCCCGCTGTTGATCTAAAAATACGGAGTGCGAGGACCCCGTCACCAAGCGAAATCGCGGCTTGCTAGTGGCTAGAGCAATATCTTCCAAATCTTTCGTCGTAAATAATCCATCTTCCGATCCATAGATCCCAAAATAGAATCTTTGGTGTTTGTTAATTTTGGGAAAGTGATTCTGGTACACATAACTTTCATTGACCAAAAAACCCGGCATGGAATTTTGTTCCATTGGTGCTGGGCTCGCGTAAACTAAAGAACGCAACTCCAACTCTTCTTTGGTGGGGTGCTTGGTCTGATAGAGCTTGCAGCCAAACAGACCATGGGAAAATACACTGGCCACCGCAGGCACCAAGCTTTCTTGTCCGGTCCGGTGAGCGTCGAGTTTGGCAAAGTTCTTCTTCAAATCATCCAATGCTTCCGTTTGGTTTAGATCGTTATAGCGTTGGGCACAATTACTCACCATGGATTGAATTGTTTTCCAAAAGTCGACGGGGGCGCCCACTAAAATAATCGCGCGGGCCACATTTGGAAAATTCTCTTGAAACTCCATCGCCACGGGGCCGCCATGGGAATGAGCCAATAGAATGGGCTTTTGCAGCTTGAGATCTCGAATCAATAACAACAAATCTTCAGAATACTTTCGGTAATTGTAAAATCCGCGAATCGCCGCATCGCTTCGGCCTTGTCCACGCTGATCATAGGAAACAACAAAAAATCCCGTGCCAGCCAATTTTTCCGCGGTAGTAACTTCGAAATCCTTGGCGTTGAAGCCTGGTCCCCCGTGCAAAAAAATGATTGGTGGGTCCTTAGGCGAGCCAAATGTTGTTACATACAAACCTCGTAACTTCTGAGATTGCGAAGCCACTTCGCGAATTTGGCGAGAGGAGTGCGCGCACCCAGAGAAAACGAGCAGCCCGAGAATCAGCAAAGAAAATTGAAATCTTTTCATTTGTATACTGTAGCCCGGATGAAATGCGATTTTCAATTCATTGCTAGGCCGCTCTTTAGTTCATATCCAATCAATCAATTATCGCCATGCACAAGCAAAACTCCGCTCTCCGAAATTGAAATGCATCTCTATATCCGATTACCTCTCCCAGACCCCTTGATTTCTACTTGCGTCATTGGAATTTGCTATAGCTCAATTGATTTTGTCGATTGGAGAGTTCAGCATGGAATCACTAAAATTTATTAATTAACGAAACTGTTAGCAAGAGGTGAAATCATGGAAAATGTCTCGAAGTGTCCGTTCTCAGGAAATCACGGTGCTCGCACCAAACAGGGCGCCCAATCGAATCGCGATTGGTGGCCGAATCAATTGAATTTGAAAATTCTTCATCAGCACTCTGAAAAGTCGAACCCCATGGGCAAACAATTCGACTATCGTAAAGAATTTAAGAAACTTGATTATGCGGCTCTAAAAAAAGATTTGAAGAAATTGATGACCGACTCCCAGGATTGGTGGCCCGCTGACTGGGGACACTACGGCGGACTCTTCATTCGCATGACTTGGCATAGCGCTGGCACCTATCGCACGCTAGATGGTCGAGGTGGTGGTGGCACCGGCAACCAACGCTTCGCCCCGATTAATAGTTGGCCAGATAACGGCAACCTCGATAAAGCCCGTCGACTCCTTTGGCCCATTAAGAAAAAATACGGCAACAGAATCTCCTGGGCCGACCTCATGATTCTCGCGGGTAACGTGGCCTTGGAATCCATGGGTTTCAAAACCTTTGGCTTCGGGGGCGGAAGAGAAGACATCTGGCATCCAGAGGAAGATATTTATTGGGGTCCAGAAAACACCTGGCTCGGTGACAAACGTTATTCAGGAAATCGCGATCT
>CAYZLH010000091.1:0-2049 GCA_964478795.1 uncultured Bdellovibrionales bacterium
ACCTAACTCTACGAGAGCGTTATTGGAGGGGTCGGGCGGTGTGTACTGTTGCAAAACGAGGTCCACGCTTTCCGGGGCTAAAATTCTTGTGGCCTCTTCTCTTTCTGGAACAGCGGGCGAGCTTCCAGCGCTTGGAGCGGGCACATTAACGATCGTGCGCTCTAGGTCCGGGTTCTCTTCTTTGGGAAAATTTTTTATATCCAACAGTGTGGGAATACCGAAGCTACCCGTTTGCTTTTCTCCCGGAGGAATCACCTCTTCATTGCTCGCCATGGTTTTCGTGCGATCGCTACTGAGGATAGTGTGTGTGGCGGCTGGCGGGTCTGCATCAACGGCGGGAGCTTCGGCGCTGCCTTTCGCTTGATCAGAATCTTTAGGCGGAATGCCCTCATCCTTTTCCATTTTTTTCAGTAAAATTTCGCTGAGCTCAGGAAACGAAAGAAAGGAACTCCATTCCGTAAAGGGCTCTACGCTAGTGGGCTCGAGCCCCTGTACTCTGCCCTTCATGACGAGTGCTTTTACGCGATCGAAATCGAGCGGTCCCAATACCCGGTCGGGGCTGATTTTGATTTTGTACTTTTTGTCGCTCATCCTACTTACTCATAGGATAACACGAGGTGGCGTGGAACTTCAGCGAGGAAAAATCACTTTCCGCGATGAAAAAAGGCGAACTCAATTGCTCGAAATTTTAACGTAAGATGCGGCTTTTTCTCGTTCCGTCCAAAGCTTTAATTGAGTCACCAAAGCCTTTTGAAAAAGTAGTCCACGGATTCGTTCTTTTTCTCGCTCAAATACCGGGTCCTTGGGGGCGCCAATTTCACTGATTTTTAAAATCAAATATCCGCTTCCGGCTGAAATAGGCTTTGTGGCTTCACCAACTTTTAAGTCTTTGATGGCCTCACGAATTTTGGCGTTCAAATTCTCTTCGGAAATGTTTTTTAGCACTGAAGATTCTACACCTTTTCCGCTGAGATCGGCGGTTAGCGCATCAAAATCTTCTCCAGCGCTTAAGCGTTTTTGGGCAGCTTTTGCCAAGTCCAAGTTAGGCAAAATGAGTTGTTGGAGTGTATATGATAAAACCAGCTTGCTTCCATCGCGCTGATTCTTGAAGGCGGCATCAGTGTAATAATGATTTTTCACGTCTTCATCGGAAATAGCAGCTAAAGATCGTAATTCACGGTCCACCAGTTTTCGTTTAGCCACGCTGATTTTCATCAACTCGCGATAGTCTTCAAACTTCACTCCTTGCGACTTCAGCACCTCCCGCAACTGGTTGCGGTCAATTTTATTGTTGCGTTGAACGCCATTAATTTCTTCTTCAACTTCATCTTCGGTGGCTGGCTGTTTCTGCAACACCAACTTTTCCTGGATGAGATAATCTTGAATTTCTTTATTGGCGTCGAAGGATCCATTGGAAAGCGACAGGAAGGGGTCTAATTCTTTGCGTAGGGAAAAGTTCTTTTTAAACGTATGTAAATCAGAAAGTAAAATCACATCAGAGTTTACTAGGGCAACGGTCTTATCCACCAGCTTGGCTTCAGCAGGGGTGGCGGTGACCAAGGCGGCCAAAAAAAGGGGCAAAAAATACAATGGGTAGAAGTGTTTCATGCAACATTTCTACCCAAAGGAAAATGGAGAAGAAAGAGAATTATTCTTTGATCAACTCGTTGTTGATCGAAACTTTTGCCTTGGAGCGCAATTCAGAGAGGTAATCTTTGAAGATTTTCGCGCGCTTTTCATCGAAAACCATACGCTGCCACTCGGGAATGTCGATTTTTCCGCAATCTTGTACGCCCGAGAGCTTCACCAGGTGAAATCCCATCTGTGAGCGCACTGGAGCGCGGCTTACTTCCCCTACTTTTAACTTGCGAGCCTCCATATAGAGGGCGGGGTCGATTTGAACTTTCGTCACATATCCCGTATCGCCCGCCGAGGCCGCTGAAAAGCCCTCGGAATACTGAGCAACAACCTTTTCAAATGGAGTTCCTTTACCGATTGCCGCTTGTGCTTCGGAAATCTTCTTACGAGCTGCATCTTGTTCGGCCTTCA
>CAYZLH010000091.1:2059-8446 GCA_964478795.1 uncultured Bdellovibrionales bacterium
AAAGAGACGGGTTTCAAAGCGACAAACACGTGATTGAAGCGAACGGCGGGATTGCGTCGACAGAAATCGCGGGCTTCTTTTTCACTTACGTCTACAGCGCCCTTAAATTTTTCGGCCAATTGTCGCTCGATTAGCGATTGATAGAGAACCGCATTCATTTTTTCTTGCACCTGGGGATCTTTATCGAGACCCATCTTGCGTGCTTCTTGTACGGCGAGCTCAAAGTTTATGATGTCGTTCAAAATGTTGGCTTTTGTCGGTATTTCATACTTGAAGAATGAAATGTTTTCTTTGTACCGACGATCAAAATCATCTCTTGTTAATGCGCGGCCGTTAATTTCAGCAACGGTGTTTCCATCAAGTGCGGCAAAAGCTGGTGCGGCCAGCACGGCCAGAAGTAAAAAAGATACGCTTTGCTTAAACATACGAATTCCCTTTCGTTTCGCAACTATACGCTTCTCATTCAGTATCAGGTGGGGCCAAGGCATGGTCAAGATGATTCCCCGACCTACTGGGTGGATTGAGAAAAAATCTGTCGTACTTTCTCAAATACCTGGGAACCGGTGCGGAAATCTCCTCGAACGACAAACTTGCCTTCCGGTAAAATAGCGTACTCTTTCGGATAGTTGTTCACCAATGCCAATACCATGGTTGGACTCAACATCGGTTCTTTACCTGGTCCCAAGGAAATACCTTTGGGTCCTAAGGTGAGTGATCGTAATCCCATTCTACGCATCAAGACCTTGAGTCGAATTATCCACAATAATTCTTGGGCCTCTTTGGGGAGCGGTCCGTAACGATCCTGTAGCTCCTGCTCGGCGCTGACAATTTCTTCTTCAGAAAGAATAGCCGATAAACGACGATAAAAGACCAATCGCGACTTCATATCGGCCACATAAGAATTTGGCAGAGATGCAGTAAATGGAAGATTTATCTCTACGTCCTGCAATGGTGTAGCCACAGTGACACCTTTGAGGCGCATTACCTCCGATTGCAAGAGTTCTACATACATCTCGTATCCCACCGATGCGATATGCCCAGACTGCGCCTGCCCTAAGACATCGCCGCCCCCACGAATCTCCAAATCGTGGGTTGCGATCGTGTAACCGCTGCCCAATTCCACGAACCGTTGGAGTACGGCTAAACGTTCCCGAGCGTCATCGGTGACAGTGGCCGATTCTGGTAAGAGGAAGTAGGCGAAGGCGCGGGTTTGCGAGCGCCCCACCCTGCCGCGAATTTGATAGAGCTGGGAGAGACCAAACGTATCGGCGCGATCGACTATCAAAGTGTTGGCGTTGGGTACGTCGAGTCCGTTTTCGATAATCGCTGTGGCTAAAAGTAAATCGAACTCCTTGCGGTAAAATCCAATCATCGCCTTTTCTAACTGCGTTTCGGGCATTTGTCCGTGAGCGATGGCGATCTTTATCTCTGGCACTGCGTCTCTAACGGCTGCGCCGAGTTTTTCAATCGTTTGCACTCGATTGTGAATCATAAAGGTTTGTCCGCCGCGTGATCGTTCATTACGAATGGCGTTAGCAATCAGATCCATGTCGAAAGTTGCTAAATGGGTTTTGATCGAAAGACGATCTCCGGGCGGGGTGCGAATGATGCTGACATCCTTTAGCCCCATTAGGCTCATCTGTAATGTGCGGGGAATGGGTGTTGCTGTTAAGGTAAGAACATCAACAGTGGCCCGGAGGTGTTTTAATTTTTCTTTGTGTTCCACTCCAAAGCGCTGCTCCTCGTCGATAATAATCAATCCCAAATCCTTGAATTGTACATCTTTCGATAATAGACGATGTGTGCCGATTAAAATGTCGATTTTCCCTTCGCTCAGATCTTTGACAATCTCTTGTTGTTCTTTGCGAGATTTAAAGCGCGAAATACAAGCAACCTTCATCGGGTAGTTTTGCATTCGTTGCGAAAAACTAATGTAGTGTTGTTCGGCGAGAATGGTGGTGGGCACTAGCACCGCCACTTGTTTACCATCTTGTGCTGCTTTAAATGCGGCGCGAATCGCCACTTCCGTCTTTCCGAAGCCCACATCGCCACAGATCAAGCGATCCATGGGTCGAGGCAAACACATATCTTCAATGGTTTCTTCAATGGCTTTAGCCTGATCGGGAGTTTCATCGAAGGGGAATTCTGCTTCAAAGTTGCGAAATTCTTCGTCGGGGGGGGAGAAAGAGAATCCACTCTTAGAATTTCTTTCGGCCTGAACGCGTAAGAGATCTTGGGCGATGTCTTTAACTGCGGATTTTACTTTTTCTTTCGTCTTCTGGAAGGAACCCGAGCCTAATTTATCTAAGGCCCCAGGAGTATCCGGCGATCCGATGTAGCGTGCCAGAGTTTCTAGGCGATAAATTGGCACGTACAACTTATCGCCATCGGCATATTCCAATAGAGCAAAGTCGCCATCACTATTAAGCGCGCGCATTTGCGAAAGCCCCATGTATTTGCCAATGCCGTGTTCCGAGTGCACAACCAAATCACCCACCACGAGTTCATTCATGGCCATGGGGGTTAATGTTTGTTTTCGTTTGGTTTTATTTAAATGCTTTTTCTCACCGAAAATTTGATCTTCGGAAATGAAACAGATTTTTTCCTCGGGCAGATAAAAGCTTTCGGAAATGGTGCCATTGATGAGTGCCGGAATTCCGGGTTCTTTCGGGAATCTGGAGGCATTGTTAATCGCTACGGTGGGAATCTTTTGTTGAGAAAGAAGAAACTTCAAACGGTCAAGCTGGCTTTGGGAGTTGGCGACCAGCAATACTTTGGCGCGTAATTCAGTTAAAGAACGGATTTTCGTGGCAAGTTGTTCAATTTGATTGTGAGCCGCAGGGGAGGAAAGCTTGATGCGCTCAAACCTTTGCGTATTTTCACCCATGGCTAGCTCGCGCACTTCAATCCAGGACTCTGCGCTCTGTGAGTGCATGAGAGCGTCTAAGTTTGAATAGAGTTTAGTGGGCTCCAAGATCATCTGTTGCTTTTGGCGGGATAGCTGAAAAAGTTCATTTTGCTTTTCCTGCCAGGATTGAAAATGTTCACGAATCTTTTCGGGTTCTAGGAGAAAGATGGAAACTTTATCTGGGCAAAGATCGAGTACGTCGGTGGCGCCAGATGGAAAAAGCGGAAATAGATAGTCCATTTCGGCGGTGGCTATCCCTTGTTGTAAAAGTTGGCTAAAACGATCGCGGGCCGATTTTGGGAGGTCGTTTTCGTCGCACCAGGCCTTAAGTGGTTCACGTGTTTGGATCAGTGCATCTTCGGCGCAGAAAAACTCTCGAGCCGGCACCACTTCTAAAACATCAGACGAAGAAAAGATCTTTATGCTGCGCTGGGTCTCTGGATTGAAAACGCGAATTGACTCGATCTCGTCGTCGAAAAATTCCAGGCGAAGGGGGTGGTCTTCACTAATCGGATATAGATCTAAAATTCCCCCCCTTAGGGAATACGTGCCAGTATCTTCCACCGAGTCGGCGGCCTGATAACCCAGGCGGATTAAGCGTTTTTCTAAAAATTCCGGAGAAAATTTACTTCCCTTACGTAATTGAAATGATTCGGCAAAAAGCGACTTGCCGGGAGATTTCTGTAAGATCGCTTCGAGGCTACTCACGAGTATCCAACGCCCCTTGCTTTGGGAAATTCGGTGTAGAGTCTTTACTCTTTCGATGCGCTGCGATTTGCTGGGTTGTAAATTTCGATAGGGGCTTTGCTCCCATCCGGGAAGCTGCAGGAACTCCCATTCCGCGAGTGCATCACCAAAAAAGCCCTTCATAAAAGAAAGATCCTTGGCGAGCTTTTCGGCCTCAATTTCCGTGGCCGCCACAAATACGCAACGCCCCCAATCTCGAGATTTCGCGAGCGACTGAAATTGATGAGCTAGGGCACCAATGTTCAATCCTTCGAGACGAAAAATTTGGCGAGAATTTGTGGGCATTTGCACTTCCTCTAACTATTCCATATTACAGCATAATTCTTGACATCATGGCTTAATGTTTTTACGCTTTTCCCATACTTTCTTTTGCGCAGAAAAAGGCCCCTAGTTGGGAAAGGATCCCAGGCCAAGTGAGGTTTCAAGGATGTTGCCCAATATCGCTTACTTTGTAGTGCCGGCCCTTTTGCTGTTGGCATCACTCGTGATGGTATTGTTATGGGATCGCAGTCGAGCCAAGTCCAATTCGTCCGCGCCCGGAAACCTAAATTCAGACGGAGCATTTCGATCTATTTATCACCAACTCTGGGTATTAGTTTTTTGGTCGGGCTTAATTTTTGTGATTCCACTTTGGGTTACCTACAAAGGAAAAATTTCGGGACTGACTCAGGCCGATCGATATTTTTACATGGGGAAAATTTTGATTTTTCCACTTTTGCTATTGGTCCTGCTGCGCTACGGGCATCAGCGTGGATATCTCCGCTGGATTCAGGATCTGCAGTGGCCAGATAAGGAGAACAAATGAAAACTTCTACCTTGTCAGAATCGCTTTGGATTTATCACGTTTGGCTTTCGGGTGATGGCTTGGAGGTCGAGTCCGCAGCGGGGCCGCGATTCGATTGGGAGCGATTGGGGTGTCGACTCGTCGATGATCACCGTAACGCTGACGTCCTGTTTGTCTCTGGTCCTGTGCCGTCGGCGCTGGCGGGAGAGCTTAAGCGGATTTACGATGAGATGTCGGCTCCTAAATATGTGGTAGCCGTTGGTAGTAGCGCGAGCACGGGCGGAATGTTTTCGGTTGAGGGTAAACACCAAATCAATGGAATCGACTCAATTATTCCGGTGAATCTCTTCATCCCCGGAAACCCACCTCGGCCAGAGTCACTCATTCATGCAATCTTGCGGCTTCAAGAAGATTTAGGTGGGGGCAAGAGTTGAAATGCTGAAAACACTATCCCTGGACGCAATACTGGGATTTCACACTGATAAGATAAGTGAGGGTGGATCGGCCTTTTTTATTCGCCTAGATCAGGACGGTATGGAGAAGGCCTTCGAATATTGGGAATCCCAGAGCGGATATTCGCGCCCCAAATTGCGTGGTATTTGTGCTAGCCCGACGGAAGAATCTAGGGTGTTTTTTAATCTCCTATTAGAGTTGCCAACAGAGCCAAAGGTATTTTGCGTGGAGGTGGATATGCCGCGCGGAAAGCCGATCAAAAATTTTTCTCTCCTATGGCCCTACGCGAATTGTTGGATGACCGAGCTTGAGGATTTTTCGGGCTACGTTTTTGAGCGTAGTGATCGTGATGAGGGGGTTCAATGGCGACGGAATTGAACTTATCCCCCATTCATATGGCTGGGTCGCAGGGACTGGGCGCGTTCGGTGTACGTTTGATTGAAGATGGCGGAGTGATTGCGAAAGCGACTGTGGATATCGGATATGGGCGAAGGAACATCGAATCGCTCGTGCTTTCATTGCCCGTTTCTCAATCGCTGAACTACATTGACCAGATAGATTATCTATCGGCTCCCGCTTATGCTTATGCACTTGCTACGGCCTACGAAGAGACCCTGGGGCTTCATCCACCCGTACGGGCCGAACAAATACGTGTAATTCTCTTGGAGCTCAATCGTATTTGCAATCATCTCAATTTTTATATTCGCTTGTGTAAGGCAATCGGACAAGTCGCATTGATGAATCACTGCATTCGTGAAAGAGAAAGATTTTTAGATGTGCTGGAGATGTATTGCGGCTCTCGACTTGGCTACGGCGCGATTTGTCTTGGGGGAGTAATTGAAGATGCAACCGATGGTTGGTTTTTTCGAATTGAAAAAGCAATTCAATCCCTAAATGAATTTTTCCCAGATCTTTGTGCGGCGATCTTAGAGCATCCTTTTTTTATAGATCGAGCGAAGGGTTTGGCGAGAATCCCAGCGGACATGGCCCAAACTTGGAATATTCGTGGACCGAATGCCAAGGCAAGTGGAGTACCAGACAGTGATTTGCGTAAACACCGGCCGTATGGGGCTTATAAGGAACTAAACCTAAACATCCAAGAGCCGGTGAGAAATGGTGGCGATGTCTTGGCCAGAGCCTGGGTCCGCCTTGACGAAATCCGCAGCTCTGCGGAAATTATTTCCAGTTGCTTTAAGAAGATTGAAAAAGGAAATCACCGAATTCGCGTTTCACTCGATGTGGTTCCGCCAGTTGGAAAGTCATTAAAAGAGGTGGAGGGTCCGAAAGGATCAATTTTAGTGGTTATGGAGTCTCGTGGAGAAATTTGTCCGGCGAATATTCGTATTATTGGTCCCTCTCCGCTAGCCTTGCAGCTATTACCGAAGCTTTTGGTGGGTGTGCAAACCGAAGATGTTTTCCTTGTAATTCAATCTTTGGATCTTTCCTTTTCTGAGGTCGACAAATGAATTGGATCGATATTCTTCTCGGTGCACTT
>CAYZLH010000092.1:0-8425 GCA_964478795.1 uncultured Bdellovibrionales bacterium
AGCTCGCAAGGAATAATAGCTAGGCGAATGCACGGGATGAATCTTCAAAAGTGGCAGGCCCTCACGCCACTCCTGGATTTCAGTGTTCAATCGTAGTCGCCAGCGGTAAAGTTCGAGAATTTCATAGGCATTTAAAATTTGTACCGTTGTTGTCGGCCAAATGGCTATTTTATCCTTCTCGCATGCAAGCTTACGAAAGTTCTCTTCAACTTTTTTCCATTTGGCGGGAAAGCGGATGTATTCAAATGCAGCACCCGTGGCGTCTATACTAGCCCCAATTCTCACCTGAGAAAACTCTCGCCAAAGAACCAACGCGCGCGAGGGAACTACTGTTAAGTTAGTGTTGTAGTCCAATACCACCCTGTTTGCTTTCCCCAAAGAAACTATTTTCTCTAATGTCGTATAGTGCCGCTCATCAAGAAGAGGCTCACCGCCTACAATATGCAAAAGTCGCAACCCGGATAGGTTTTCATCTATCTCTCTCCAAGCCGGGGCAGAATGAGTCCAACCAGAATCTCCTCGTCCCCCTACAACAACCCGACCGTCAACTCGCTCCAATTCAACGCGCTCTGAATATAGACGAAATCCTCTGCCCACAGTTTCATAGTGCTCTTCGTACCATCCAGACGACTCTGAAGGACCACACATACGACACTTTAAATTGCATTTATTTCCAACCCGTAAATCTAAAAATCCGATCGGCAATGCTCTCGTATCAATTCCGCCATCTTCACCAGTTTGATCAACGCTGTCGTGGTACGAAAAATCTTTTTCCCAAAACCGTCTATGTTGCTTCCGCGCCGAAGGCAGGCCACAAGCATCTTCTTGATCACAGCGCGTACAGTGGGGGTGTTGTTCCCCACGTAACATCGTCTTACGCAGTTCTCGCATTAAGGGAAGGTTGCGAACATCCCCGATACTGGTCTGATCAATTTTTGTTGGCGTAGCGGTGGAATCAAGAATCACTCCATGGTCTTTCGCCGTTTGTGATTGAATACAAACCCGCAATTCCCCGTTGTTCCGCACTAATAGACCCTTCCACGGCATGGGGCACCAAAAAGGGTTAGGCTGAAGTGGGGTTTGTTTCATAGAAGCAGTATGCCAAAAAACGCTATCGTGAGGAATTCTGGAAGTCAATTTTTCCACCAAAATCTTCCTGCCATGCTTGGAGAAATGTAGCCCCCTATGAAATAGTGGCTTTTGTGGAAACCGGTTTGACACAATATAGTCTTTTGCAAAATTTTGGACACGCCCTGCGAAGCTTTCCAGAGGTCAACTTTTCCTCTGCGCTTTCCCAAGGACAAATCATTTCAAAACAATGGCTCATTCAAGAGCTTGAGAAGCTAAGCCTCCCGCTGGGTTCTGTATTTATACTTGGCGGATGGTGGGGCGTGCTCGCCTCGATGATGTTTTCCAGCAAACTTCGCTTTGATAAGATTCGATCGTTTGACATTGATCCAAGTTGCGCCCCCATCGCCGATAAAATGAACTATTTACATTTGGTAGACAATTGGAAGTTTAAGGCATCAACAGCGGATATGCTCCAATTAAACTATTTGAGAACTACTTATGTTACCCAAAAGGCAGACGGGGGCTCTGTAGAATTAATCGACATTCCAAATACGATTATCAATACCTCATGTGAACATCTAAAAGACTTTTCTGAATGGTACAAAAAAATACCCCAACAAAAACTATTGGTTTTGCAGTCAAACAACAACTTCGGACTTCCAGAACATGTTGGGGCGGTTAGCAATCTAAATGACTTTAAAAAAGTTGCCCCTATGCACGAGGTATATTTTTCTGGTTCGCTCTCTGTTGGCGATTACGACCGCTTTATGCTGATCGGGAGAAAATAGTGGAAAAAGGATTACATTGGTCTTCCTATGATTTTTCTTCCATCCCTTTCCCCGAAATTGTGAAAGTTGGGCAACGTAGCCTATTGTACCGGGATCTTTTTTCCGTTAGCTGGCTTCTGGGTAGATATTGCAATTACACTTGTAGCTATTGCTGGCCTCACGGTCGCAGCAACGAGCGCGATCATCGTCCGGTAGAGTTACTGACCCAGACCATGGACGAGATCAAAAAGCAATCACGTGCAAACGGTTTTAACTCATTTCACTTTAGCTTTTCTGGTGGGGAGCCCACATTGCATCCGGGTCTATTGCGACTTCTCGAACATTATTCTGCCGACAGCGCCAACTCCAACTACCAAAGCACTCACATGACCACAAATCTCAGTGCTGGCTTGGGGTTTTGGCAAAAATACTCTGCGGCCACGGCGGCGCTCCATCGAGTTTCGATCACGGCCTCCTGGCACCGTGAGGCAGGAAAAAGTGATATCGCCGCACATGCAGAAAAGTTCGCCGACAAACTAGAGTTTCTTCAATCCCAGAACATACAAGTCACCATCAATATGGTGATGGTGCCCAAATGGTTTGAAATGATATGGCAAGAAGCTCTTTATTTTCACGGTCGTGGGCTCAATGTTACTCTGAAACCGCAAAGCGATCCTACCGCCAGCCGCGTCGTGCCCGAGTATACGCAAGACCAACTTGCGCGGCTCTACAACGGAATGCCTCAGCGCGATTACACTGGAACGAAGGTAATGAAGAATTTATCGTCCGTGAAAAGGCCGCAGGCAAAAACATCAATCTGGCAAGATCCAACCATTTCAGAAGACGAAAACATTCCCCAAACCATGCAGGTAGAACTAACCGATCGTTCTGGAAAAAAATGGTATTTGGATCAAGCAGAACGGTTTAATGCATTTAACTTTAATCGTTTTGAGGGGTGGCTGTGCGAAAGTGGTTATCGCTCTATAATCATCCGCGAGCCAGACGGCAATATTAAACGCTCCTATAGCTGCAAAGACTCTCCCCTTGGAAACATAAAAACTGGATTTCAACTATTCGAAAAGCCTCGACAGTGCTCAACTCCCACCTGCGTAAGCAGTGCCGACAGCAAAATCCCTAAGTACAAAAGTGAGCCAGATCGTGTACAAAACTGATGAAATTCGGCACATACACTTAGAAATCTCAAGCTTATGTAACGCCCGGTGCCCCATGTGCCTAAGGAATGTTTCGGGCGGAAAAACAAATCCTCATTTACCAATTACCGAACTACGGCTACCCGAGATCCAGAAAATATTTTCCGTGTCGTTTTTAAAACAATTAAAACGAGTTTACCTGTGCGGCAATTATGGCGACCCAATGCTAGCTCGCGATCTTCTGCCGAGTCTGGAGTATTTTCGTACCTCAAACACAGGAATTCGGCTGCAACTTTTCACCAATGGATCGGCAAAAGAGCCCGCCTTCTGGCGAGAACTTGCGCTCTTGGGCGTCGAGATTCACTTTGGCATCGATGGAATCGGAGACACTCACTCCCTCTATCGTCGCAATACCAAATTCGATTTGATCATGGAAAATGCCGCTGGATTTATAGCGGCGGGCGGGTCGGCCCACTGGGACTTCATTCTTTTTCGACACAATCAACACCAGGTAAACGAAGCCAAGAATCTTAGCGAAAAAATGGGTTTTCGCTCTTTTCGCGCAAAAAAGACCGGCCGCTTTTTTAGCAATAGAAGCGGGGAGGTTAAAACAAAACAAGAAGTACTTTCTGCTGATGGCGTCGTTGAATACTACTTAGAGATGCCCGACGACGAACTCGTTAATCCTTCGCTAATGAAAGAACAAAGGTTGATTGAAAAATACGGCAGCTTTTCTGCCTACCTTGACCAAACGGCCATTCGCTGCAAAGTTGCCGAAGAAAAAAGTCTTTTCATTAGCGCCGAGGGCCTTGTCTTTCCTTGTTGCTGGACCGCGCTTCAGCTGTATCCGTGGTATCAAAAAGAAGAAACCGGTCAAATTTGGGAAAAGTTAAAGGCGAGCGGCGGGAAGCAAACCATTTCCGCGCTCAATTTGTCGATCAAAGAAATACTGGCGGGCGAGTTTTTTCGCCTGATTCAGGCAAGCTGGGAAGAGAGATCCATTCCCGAAGGGAAATTAAAGGTTTGCGCCAGAATTTGCGGCGAAGAGTTTGACCCATTTCGAGATCAATTTAAGAATCACCGACCAAAAGCTTGAGTGGCCATTGCTCTTTCCAGCGGAACTGCACTGAACCTCGGTAATGAAAGGAGTGATTTCCGTCACCGGAAATCTTATCCCACTGCCGAAAAAAGGTTTCGATAAAATTGGCTAACTTTTCTCGATCGAGCTGAAAGCCCAATTCGCGATCCTCCAGTTCGGAACGATGGTCCTGTGACAAGTATTCGTCTAATATCAGAACCCGCTCAGAAGCGACTCGAATTTTAGCCAAACATTCGGCATTAATTACCGCCACCAGTGCTCGTGAATTATTTTCGAGCGCTGTCAAACATAGGTTCCGTAATTCAGGATCTTGAGGATAACCTTGATCCGCGGTAACGATTAAGCAATTCGTATTATGTGGGTACACTTCAGCCAAAAAGGTTTTCGCCGCTGATTTGTTGGGCAGAAGTACGAACCGATTTAACGTTACTGTCTCCGGAAATATTATAAAATTTGTCTTTTGCGGGGATTCCAAAACCATGTTTCTTTGTTCTCCAAGGTATTTCACTCAAATAGCTTTTCCACTCATTCCACAAAATCCACTTTTGAACTCCCCCATCCCTTACTTTTTCATTTGAGGGCGAACGGAAACAGAGATCAAATAGTCGCCAATCGGCAAATGGGTGTCGCCAGCTCAATGTGTCTTGCGAGTAGGCCCACATTCTATATGGACCCTTTATTAAGTAGTTCAGCATTAAAATTCGATGAAGAAAATCTCGTGACCGCATCAGCTCAAAATTACTTGCTATATTCCCCACCAACTCCTCATAAGCCGTGTGTGCCAACGGATCCATCTCACTAAGTGCACGTACCCTTTTAGAGGGCAGCGTTCCGCATTCTCGCCCGTAAGAGTCACTTAGGTTTACCCAAATTCTGGCCACCTGCTCAGCAGATATATTCTTAGTTTGAAAAGCGTAATTTAATAACGCTGGATTTTTGGGCCCACCGAAAAGTTGGTCACCAATTTCACCAGTAAAAATCGTTCGGCTTTCACATCCAGCGAGTTCTACCGCTCTTCTTTTTCCTGGAAATGGATTTTCTATCCAAAATCCAAACTGCCTACGGGAGACCTCCTCATCAATATCTCCAGAATATTTTACCTCCTGAAAATGTACGGGGAGATGCATTTCTTCGGCTATCTGTTCCACGTTTTTCTTTTCGGAGTAAATTTGCAGCGGAGAATAGGCGTGAATGTAGCGAAAGCGGTCTTCCATCCCAAGTTTTTTTGTTATTCCAGCTATGGCCGTGCTGTCTGTCCCTCCGCTAAGCAGAAGCGCATTTTCATTGGGCTGGGCATATTCCAAAATAATTTGTTCAACAGTCTGCCTGAACTTAACAGGATCACCCGGCTCATCGCCAAGATATGACCAAAAGTCTATATAGGGTTTTGCCACTCCATTCTTCACATAATGACCAGGACAAACGCGTCGGATTCCTTTGACGGTGGTGGCGTCGCTAAAAAATGAATGCCCTCCCAAAAAATTTAACTGATAATAAACGGAAGGATTCTTTTCTGGGCTATCCAGAGTTGCCAGAAGATCACTAAACAAATTTGAAATTGTAGCTTCGGTAAAAAATAACGGGTAGGTGGCCAAGTGATCCGCCGCAGCAACCCACTCTGCTTGGCCAACCCAAACAAAAGCGAAGCTCCCGCGAATTTCTAGGGGAAACCCTCCTTGGGCCAACACTTCCGCCACCCGTCCTGGCGTTTGGTTGGCAAATCCAAGCCAATACAGTTTACCGCGTGGGTGGGAAAATTCCTGAAAGTTCGGTAAATTCTTTTGTAGGACCCTCATGAGCATAGATTCACAGCATCGCCCATCCACGCAGATTCTCCAAGAATTGGAGTTGCGTGTTGTTTCTTTTGAGGATGTGCTGCCATTATGGAGCAATAAGCTTTGGCCGGAGCGGCGCAGCGTGATTCGGCCGGTCAGTCCAATTCAGGTCGACTTGAGCTATGACCCGACCATTCTTAGCTATTCACCACACTTTTTCGGCCTCTACTATGAGCAACACATGGTTGGCGCGATCAGCGGATATTCTACTAGCCGAGAGCTATTTCGAAGCCGCGGTCTCTACGTAGATACCGCATTCCGTGGTTTAGGTGTTTCACAAATTTTATTTAGCAAATTATCCGAAACCGCAATCGATCTTGGCGCGCATGCGATCTGGACGTTGCCCAGAAAATCGGCGTGGCCAGCTTACAAAAAGTTTGGGTTTTACCGGATAACGGATTGGCTAGAAAAAGACATGGAGTTTGGACCAAATTGCGTGGCAAAATATGAATTGTTTCCTGCTCAGCAAGTTTGACACATCTGGATGGGCCCCTTACCATCTAGTGTAGGGGGAATCGCTGTGAAGAATGTATCTCGAAGAACTTTTTTAGGAACTGCAATTGGTACTGGAATTGGTACTGGAATTTTAGGCTCTGCTGCCCTTACCGGATTGCCAATTTTACCCAAACAGATTCAAGCTCTCCTTCCTCAGTCGGAAAATAAGCCGAACTCGAATGAGCAACCAGCAAATGACGTAAATCAAAGCCCATTAGTCTACGAAAGTGTCCCCAGCTTTCTAAATTGGTCATTTGGCGAGCAATATCGTTCTAGCCCAAATGAGGCAATGTCGTCGGAATTTAAATTGTGGTTTAGTCCAATCGCGGAGCGAAGAAACTATGACTTCCGAGAAGAGGTTTTTGCCAAGTGCCGCGAAATCGACCAAAAAAGAAATGGTAAAACAATTGCTCTTTGCCACGGCGGCGGAGAGAGTTCAGAGATTATTGCCCACGCTTTAAAAGAATTGGGCATCCCTTTTGATTTGTTCTTTATAGATAATTGGATGCTCAACCATTTCGCACGAAAAAACTTTGTGGAGCCGCTGGCAAAAAAACTAAACGTGCCCCTGCACGTAGTTAGTATAAGTGAGAGTTATTTTGAGCAAGAGTTCATGCCAAACGACTTCTCCTCTTTTGGATCTGACCATCCGAATACTATGCTAATGCGCTACCTATTTTCCGTAATTCCGCACGGCCACTTTATTGTTACTGGCGCCGGCAGCCTAGAGCGCTCTGGACCGAAAATCAAAAAAATCGCAGAAAGTTCCGCCATGGATGAGTTTACCCAAAAGTATGGCTGGACCTTTTCTTCAAGCCATGTCGCTTACTATGACTGGGCAAAGAAAATGAATCGGCCCGGTGAATACTACTTTTTCCAAAGCTCTCCGGGCTTATTACTATCTGTGCTCGAATCACCGATGATAGATCGCTCATTTCCCCATGTGAACATAAAGGGATTAATTTATTCCGCATTCCCTCAGGTAACTAAACGAGGGAAAACAACTAACTGGGACCTACCGAACGGCCAGGCCCGACTTGATTTCTTCCGCGGCTTCATTAAAGGAATCCCAGAGAAGAGAAATATGAGCTTTTGGAAGCCCCTAGTTGGCTGCAACACTAACGTCGCTGGTCTCTATCGGTTGTCAAAAGAAAGCTGATTTTTTTCCTTCTCTTTCTTTTCGTTTTGCAGAATGATGAAAACGCTTGAAAGACTTCGACCTTTTTTTCATTTCTTATGACGAGCCCGTAGCCAATTTGTTGTGGGAACAACTTCTCCGCAGGTTTCCTTGGGCCAAACGCGTTCACGGCGTAAAGGGTTTTGATGCGGCATATAAAGCCTGCGCTACCCAAAGTAAAACCGAGCGATTTTTTACCGTAGATGGTGATAATGAAGTTTTGCCCGAATTTGCCGACATCAAGGTTGATCCCTGTCTAATTCAAGAAAACGCAGTGCTGTCGTGGGGAGCAAAAAATTCCATCAACGGGCTTTGCTACGGGAATGGGGGAATCAAATCCTGGACCAAAAGCCTAACAATGCAAATGAGAAGTCACGAGGTTGACGCAGACGGAAAAAATATCGACTTTTGCTTCCAAATTCCGTACATCCAGATGCCAGAAATACTTTCCGTGGCAAGAATTCACGACAGTCCCTATCAAGCCTTTCGATCTGGATTCCGCGAGGGAATCAAACTGGCATTAGTAAAGGGGCAAAAAATTATCCCCGAAAAAGATTTAAAGGAAATTATCTGGTGGGAGAATTTGGATAGATTGCGTATTTGGTGCTCTGTCGGAATTGATCGAGACTTTGGCGCGTGGGCAATTTATGGCGCAAGATTGGGCGTGGAATCGCTTTTCCTTAGCGATTTCGATTATTCAAAAATTAAGGACTACGACTGGTTCCAGGAATATTGGAAAGAATTCGTTTGGAGCAAATTTGCCGACGACGATGGGGGTTGGGACCAAAACCAACTCATTCAGGAAATTGAGCGCTCCGGCAAAAGACTTC
>CAYZLH010000093.1:0-8350 GCA_964478795.1 uncultured Bdellovibrionales bacterium
GAGAGGTCAGAAATTTCTCCATCTTCCAATAAAGCCACGCGGACTTCCGGAAGAGTTGCGTTAATTACTAATTCAGACGGCATAAAAGATCCCTTCTGCCACTTGATGTGGCAGGATAATTCACTGTTTTCCCTTAGGGGATTGCACTACCATATTGGGGGTAGGCTTCTTCAAAAACGGATCTCTAGCTCCTTTTATAGAGGGTGGTAAAGGTACTGTCAAATGCTGGAGAAGGTTCGCGATTTATTGTAGAGTAATGCATTGTGCCAATTTTTGATCGTATTCCGCTAGATTCTGACGAAAAACGAAAGCGTAGACGAGAACGTCTAACGATCGTGCTCGTGCTCTTGGGAATCGTGATTCTTTCCAACTTTGCGCTAAAATTGGCCAAACTTTCCAGCACCTTGCCCTTCGTAAACTCGATCTTCTTTTTCGGGATCATCAATCTCAACTTAGTGCTGTTGGCGGTGCTGGTATTTTTGATCTTTCGCAACCTCTCCAAGTTATTCCTGGAGCGGCGTAAGGGTCTGTTGGGATCGAAGTTAAAGACCAAACTCGTGCTTAGCTTTTTGAGTCTTTCGATTGTTCCCACCGTAGTGTTGTTTTTCATCTCCTCGCTCTACATCAATTCTACTTTCGATAAGTGGTTTAGCGTAAAAGTGGGAAATACGCTGCAAGCCTCGCTCGAGATCACGGATATTTACTATAAAAATACCCAACGGAGTGCTCAGCACTTTGCCGAGCGAGTACGTGAAGAAGTTTCGGAAAAAATGAACTTTGAGGATCGTCAATCGCGCGCCAAGCTCGCGAAGGAGTTGGTTTCGTTACGGGGGAAATACGCGCTAGATTCCGTGGAAGTATATTGGCATCCCCTGGACCCGCGTACCCTTGTGGTGAAAAATTCTTTGAACCCCGATCTGTTTCCCCGCTTGCCCATTGAATCCATCCAACGAGCCCTAGATGGGGAAGAGGTATCGTTGGTGCAGCACGTGGGCACCGGAGATGTGCTTCGCTCGGTAATTCCTTTGCGCGATCTGCAGTCGAAAAAAGTCAAAGGCGCTTTGGCCGTGAGCTATCACTTACCCGTGAGTTTGGTGAACAAGGTAGACGAAATATCCTCCACCTATGCCGATTTTCGCGATGTGAATCCGCTCAAGTATCCCGTCAAAACCATCTATTTTGCAATTTTGATTCTGATTACTCTGCTCGTAATTTTTGCCGCAATTTGGGTGGGACTCTACCTGGCCCGACAAATGACTCTGCCCTTGGAAAATCTCGCCCAAGCAGTGAGTGAAGTAGGTAGCGGTAATTTGGATGTAGAAATTACGAATCTTGGGAATGATGAAATCGCCACGGTGAGCTCGGCGTTTAACAAAATGACCACTGACTTGCGGGAAAATCGCGATCGTCTTCAATCTACTTATTCTACCTTGAAGAGCACCAACGAAGAATTGAATGAAAAGCGCCGCTACCTCGAAGCAATTCTTTCCAACGTTAGCGCCGGGGTTTGTTCCGTTGGCGCCGATAACACTATCGCCACCATCAACAAGTCGGCCGCCAATTTGATCGGAGTAAATAGCGAAGCCGTGATTGGGCAATCGCTGCAAAAGGTCTTAGCGGGACCGCTCCTGGAATTGCTAATGGCCATCGAACAGGTGTTGCACGCTCGAGGGAAAGAGACGATTTTTAAATACATCAATATCGCCTCGAAGGATGCCAAGCCGCTTTCCTTGCTGGTTACGATCACCCCCATTTACGACAACGACGGCACCTATATGGGCTTGGTTTTGGTGTTAGACGATATCTCCCACCTGATCAAAGCGCAGCGCGAAGTGGCCTGGCGAGAAGTGGCGCGCAGAATTGCCCATGAAATTAAGAATCCGCTTACGCCAATCAAACTTTCCGCTCAGCGCTTACAAAAACGATACCTGGGCCGACTGGACGAAAATGAAATTTTTAAAGAGTGCACTGATACCATCATCCAGCAGGTGGATGAACTAAAGGAAATGGTGAACGAGTTTTCCCAGTTCGCCCGCTTGCCAGCGGCCAATCCATTACCCAACGAATTGAATGCGGCAATTGCCGAAGTAATGGGTCTCTTCCGACAGGCCCACCGCAATGTGACCTTTGAATTTTTGCCGGATCACGAGGTGCCCATCTTTGCCTTCGATCGCGACCAGATCAAGCGGGTGGTTTTGAACTTGTTGGATAATGCCGTGGCCGCACTCAAGGATGCTGAGGGTGGGATCGTGCAAATTACCACCATTTTTTCGCGGGATTCTGGTATTGTACAATTGAAGGTTTCAGACAATGGGCCGGGCATTGCTGAAGAAGTTTTGCCCATGTTGTTTGAGCCCTATTTTTCCACCAAAAATGAGGGCACCGGATTAGGTTTGGCCATCGCTAAACGCATCGTAAATGACCACGATGGATATATCCGCGTTTCCTCGCAAAAAGGTAAGTCGGGTATTACCACCACATTTACCATTGAGTTACCGGTGAATCGTTCGTTAGAGGTTGTACCCAATGGGCCGTAATATTTTAATCATTGACGATGAAGCGCCGATTCGGTCGTCGCTCTCGGGTGCCCTTCAAGATGAAGGTTATACAGTGATGACGGCTGGATCCGGAGAAGAGGGGCTGGGGATTCTCTATCATGGTTCTTTTGATGCCGTGATGCTCGATGTGTGGATGCCTGGCATTGACGGCTTAGAAACCCTCAAGCGAATCAAGGCGTCGATTCCCGATCAGCTCGTGATTGTGATGAGCGGCCACGGCACCGTGGAGACCGCCGTGAAGGCCACGAAATTGGGGGCCTACGACTTCATCGAAAAGCCGCTCTCGCTCGATAAATTATTGGTCACTTTGCGAAATGCGTTGCAGTTCCAAGAATTGAACACGGAAAACCGGCAGCTGCGATCGGAAGCCTTGCGCACCTCGGAGATGATTGGGGCCTCGCCGAAAATGTTGCAGCTTAAAGAGCAAATCGCCACTGTGGCGCCCCTCAATAGCTGGGTCTTGATCACTGGAGAAAACGGCACTGGTAAAGAATTGGTGGCGCGCTCTATCCATAGCGGAAGTAAGCGTAAGGATCAGCCGTTTATTGCGGTAAACTGTGCGGCCATTCCCGAAGAGCTCATCGAAAGCGAACTTTTTGGTCACGAGCGCGGCGCCTTCACTGGGGCCGTGCAAATGAAGCGCGGAAAATTCGACCAAGCCAATGGCGGCACTCTATTGCTCGATGAAATCGGCGATATGAGCCTGAAAACTCAGGCCAAAGTGTTGCGCATTTTGCAGGAAAAGAAGTTTGAGCGTGTAGGCGGAACCCAGACGATTGAAGTGGATGTGCGCGTAATTGCCGCCACGAACAAAAATCTATTGGAGTCGATCAAGCAAAACCAATTTCGTGAAGACCTTTACTATCGTCTTGCGGTGATTCCCATCGTGGTGCCTTCTCTGAAAGAGCGCTCGTCAGATGTGCCCGCTTTGTTAAAATATTATTTCGAAAAGTTCGCCATCGAACAGGGCCGAGAGCCCAAAAAGATATCCGAAGATGCTGTGCAAATGCTCCGGTACTACCAGTGGCCCGGAAACGTCCGTGAGCTCCGCAATTTGGTGGAACGCCTGAGTATTTTGGTGAAATCCGATACTGTGGGATTAGATGATCTTCCGGCCGAACTCTTAGAGTCCGTGGCGTCTTCTCCCGTGGGTTCGCAAGATGAAAACGCGCCGACCACTACCTTGAGTTTATTTTCCGGTGGGCACGGACTAAAAGAGGCCAAATCGCAATTTGAGCGCGAATTTATTATTCGGAAATTAAAAGAAAACGATTGGAATATTTCCAAAACGGCCCAGACGCTCGGAATCGAGCGGGCCCATTTGCACCGAAAGATTAAAGCTTATAAAATTAGCGAAGCGAAAGAAGGATAGACATGGCTGAGAAAATTACCCCGCGATCCAAAGATTTTTCTGAATGGTATTTAGATATCATTCAACACGCAAAACTTGCCGATTATTCGCCGGTGAAGGGCTGTATGGTGATTCGCCCAAATGGCTATAGCATTTGGGAAAAAATGCAGCGAGTGTTGGACCGCAAATTCAAAGAAACCGGTCACAAAAACGCCTATTTCCCCATGTTCATTCCCGAGAGTTTTATTCATAAAGAGGCGCAGCACGTGGAAGGTTTTTCGCCCGAATTGGCGATCGTAACTCACGCCGGTGGCAAGAAGTTGGAGGAGCCTTTAGTGGTTCGTCCCACCTCCGAGACCATTATCAATTCCATGTTTGCCAAATGGATTCAGAGTTATCGCGACTTACCCTTGCTCTTGAATCAATGGGCCAACGTAGTTCGCTGGGAAATGCGCACTCGTCCTTTTCTCCGCACCACGGAATTTTTATGGCAAGAGGGGCACACCTGCCATGAAACCGAAAAAGATGCCGAAGAAGAAACGCTAAAAATGCTCGAGGTCTATCGAGAATTTGCGGAAAACTATATGGCCATGCCGGTTTTTTGCGGACGAAAAACAGAATCGGAAAAGTTTGCCGGAGCTTTGCGTACCTACTGCATTGAAGCACTGATGCAGGATGGAAAGGCGTTGCAAGCTGGAACTTCCCATAATTTGGGTCAGAATTTTGCGCGGGCTTTCGGCACCGAATTTCAAACCCGGGATGGCGGACGAGACTTTGCTTGGCAAACGAGCTGGGGAGTATCCACGCGTTTGGTGGGTGGGTTGATCATGACCCACTCCGACGACAAAGGCCTCATCGTGCCTCCGCGTTTGGCGCCCATTCACGTGGTGATTGTGCCGATCTTCAAGACGCCCGAAGAAAAAGATTTAGTGTTGAGTAAGGCTAAGTTGTTGGCTGATTCGCTCAAGGCTTGGCCCACCCAAAAGGCCCATCTAGATGGACCCATTTCGGTGCATGTGGACTTAGACGACACGAAGAGCCCCGGCTGGAAGTTTGCTGAGTGGGAAGTGCAAGGGGTGCCTCTTCGCGTGGAGTTGGGTCCCAAAGACATTGCCAAGAATCAAGCCGTATTGGCACGCCGAGATACGGGTGAAAAACAATTCATTTCGATTCCCGACGTTCCTAGCAAAGCGTTGGATTTGTTGCTGGAGATTCAGGAGAGTCTCTTCCGCAAAGCCGTGGAATTCCGCAATCAAAATATCACCAAAGTGGATTCCTACGACGACTTCAAGAAGATCTTGGATGAAAAGGGTGGTTTTGTGAATGCCCACTGGGATGGCAGTGCCGAAACGGAAAGACTCATCAAAGACGAAACGAAGGCGACCATCCGCTGCATTCCTTTGGATAACCCCAAGGAAGAGGGGAAATGTATCCGCTCGGGCAAGCCGTCAACTCAGCGGGTTTTGTTCGCGCGCTCGTATTAATTTAGCCAGGAAGATCGTGCCTCCTAGCTGCAAAAAGTATTGCAGCGGGAGGAAAATACTTTGGCAAAGTGGGGTGACCCAAAGCTTTCCATTGTCTGCCGGAAACACATAGACCTCTAAAAAGTCCGAAAAGAAAAAGAGAAACTCCACCAATAACAAACAGCCCAAGGGAAGTGCTAGCCGGTGTATATTGCGGATGGTGGTGCGAATGGCGCTTTTGGCTTGGCCATTGGCCACCACATAAGATCGCCCTAAAAAATCGATGGCCATTCCGAACCAAAAAACAATCATCCACGGCCAAACGGCGCGAATCATGAGGGCCGTAAAACTGATGGGATTTTCCCGATCGGCCAACGAATATGCGGTGTAGGCCTCCGTGACCCTTTCAAAGCCGCCGGAGTAGAAGAATAAACCGATGATTGGCGATGCCAAGAGCAACAACCGTAAGCGAAAGGCGTAGATGGAAAGAAAAATTCCAAGTCCCGATCGGTCGGGAGCCAGTGCGAATCTTTTGCGCGCACAGGCCAGCGCCCAATAAAAAACCGCCATTTCTACGAATAAAGACACGATGGAAATGACGCCGAGAACTTTGGAGCCATAGATTCCTTGATTGTAGTGCCCCGCAAACGAGCCTATGGCCGCCACGGCACAAAAAATTCCCAGACGATAATCTTTGGCCAGATCCTTGAGCACGGACTGCAGCGTTGAAATCATTTGAGTTCCTCTAGGAACAGAATACCCGAACCTGCTCGCTTCGGAATCTGAAAAAAACAAAGAAAAATGCTATGGTGGGAAAAAGTGAGTCATTCATGAGTAAAATCTACGTAGCGCTTGATACCTCTGAAGCTAACCAGGCCGTTGCTTGGGTGAAAGACCTGGCCCCAATCAATCCGTATTTTAAAATTGGCCTAGAACTCTACACGGCCTATGGGCCAACGATCGTGCAGGAAGTGCAAAAGCACGGCGGAAAAGTCTTCTTAGATTTAAAGTTTCACGACATTCCCAATACCGTTGCGGGAGCCATTCGCTCCTCCCTTCGGCTCGGTGTGGAGATTTTTAATGTCCATTGCAGTGGCGGCAGTGCCATGCTTGCTGCTGCCGTAAAGGCCAGCAAAGAAGAATCGCAGCGGCTTTCTTTACCGGCTCCGATTCTCCTCGGCGTTACCGTGCTCACGAGTATGGACGATGCGACCCTGCAGGAATTGGGCTATACCCGATCTGTCAGCGCGCAAGTGAAGCATTTTGTGGATCTCGTCACCACGGCAGACCTAGATGGTGTTGTCTGTTCGCCCCGCGAGATTGCTCTGGTAAAAGGAATGAATAAAAACTTAAAAGTTTTAGTGCCGGGAATTCGCCCCGCCGATGCCGAACTGGGCGACCAGAAACGAGTGACCACGCCAATTGAGGCCGTGCGGGCAGGGGCCGACTATTTAGTGATTGGGCGTCCGATCACACAGGCTAAGGATCCGCAAAAGGCGTTGGAAAAAATTCTTGAGGAGATTTCGTCATGATCGTCATGGGCTACCATGCAGTGGAATCGTTGCTACAATCCGCCATTCCCGTGAAGGGCGTATTTGTTTTGCAAAAGGAGGCCGGGCGCGGAAGTGATCTGAAATCCATGGCTAGCGACCGCCGAGTGCCCTGGCGGGAATTTATCGCCAAAGATAAACCCCGTTTCGAAGCAGAATTTCGCCGGGCCGGCGGAACTCCCCAGGAGTTTGAATCCGCTCAGGGAATTTTTGCGGAAATTGGCGAAGTGCCAATGAAAGGTCATTTGCAGATGCTGCGCGAGGCGAAGGAGCGCGAGCCCTATCCGGTGATTGTGTATTTAGATTCCGTGACCGATCCGCAAAACGTGGGCTCGATTCTCCGCTCGGCGGCTTTTTTCGGCGTTTCTGGCTTGGTTCTAACGGAACACCGTTCGGCGGCCATCACTCCCGCCACCTTGAAGATTTCCTCCGGTGGATTCGTGCACGTACCCATCGCCCGGGTAACAAACCTCAACCGATCCCTGGATGAAGCCAAAGAAGAGGGGTTTTGGGTGGTGGGGCTTTCGGAACACGCCACGGAAACTTTTGATACGGCGCGGGTCGACGCTCCGATTTGCCTGGTGATTGGCAATGAAGAGTCGGGCATCCGCAATTTGACGGCAAAAACCTGCGATTACACCCTCAGCCTTCCGGCAAAGGGGGGGCTGATTTCGCTCAACGCCGCCACCGCCACTGCGGTAGCGCTGACCTTGCTACGGGATCGGCAGGATCAAGTTTCCCAAGATTCCGACGGCGAAGAGGAATAGCGCGTCGCGCCAATTTTTGAGTTGGGAAACGGCGTTTGCGCGTCCTAATTATCTCACTGAAACCGTACGGGAATACTTGCATTATTTGACCTGCGGACTATATTGCTAAGCAGTTTACGATTAGCGAGCAAATTTCAGCGGCACTGCGCCGGTATAGCTCAGTTGGTAGAGCAACGCTTTTGTAAAGCGTAGGTCGTGGGTTCAAGTCCCTCTACCGGCTCCACCATGGAGCTGCGCCGTAGGAGTTCGCTGGGAAATTTGTGGAGAGATTCCCGAGCGGCCAAAGGGACCAGACTGTAAATCTGGCGGCGTACGCCTTCGAAGGTTCGAATCCTTCTCTCTCCACCAAACTTTTTGTTTGTTGATCGTGAATGAACAGAGCGGGAGTAGCTCAATTGGCTAGAGTATCAGCCTTCCAAGCTGAGGGTTGCGGGTTCGAGACCCGTCTCCCGCTCCAAATTTTTTGGTTTTGTGATTTACGAGCTCGATTTTGAGCTCACATAGCTCAGTCGGTAGAGCACTTCCTTGGTAAGGAAGAGGTCATGGGTTCGAATCCCGTTGTGAGCTCCATGTTTTTAGTTAACCAATCTGCGGTAGGAGGCAGTTAGTATGGCAAGAGGAAAGTTTGAACGAAATAAGCCGCACGTGAACATCGGAACGA
>CAYZLH010000094.1:0-8346 GCA_964478795.1 uncultured Bdellovibrionales bacterium
TGGAAAACTTTTTTATCATTATCGTGTATCTACCATAGTTTGGGGCGCCCCCTAAGGGGCAAGATCTGGGCCAAAATGCGCAGAACTTGTCGCTGAAAAAGCATAGCGATTTCAGCCATATCTATAGAAACTTCAGGCGCTTGCCGATAGAATTCTGTATAGGTTTTTTACAGGCGAAGGAAGAATGTTCAAATCTACTAAAGCGGAAGCACTTCACGTTTTAAACATTGGCACCAAGATCCTCATCAAGGATGTGATGGATACTTATCTACGTAGTCTCGGGGAAACCAAGACTTTTTACGCCTCAAAAATGAGCACTGCCGTCGAAACCTATCGGGACAAGAAGCCACAGATCATTTTCTGCGAACAGTCGTTTGCCGAGGGAAGCGCACTTGAGTTTATTCAAGCCATTGGCGGGCTGCCTGCTTCCGGTGATCAATATTTTGTGTTGGCGGCAGAAGAGCACTCGGATTCTCTGGTAGCACTAGCCTCTGAAAAGGGAATGGACGAGATTTTGGTAAAGCCCTTCTCAACAGAAAATATTCATCAAATTGTGGAGCGGTTTAAGGAAAAGAAGGAAGGCCTACAGCAGGATTGGGCCATCGACTTAAGAAATGCCAAAAAATCCTTTGATGAAAAGCGATTTCAGGAAGCAGAAGAGCTCTATTCTGCAGCATCAAAAAAATACGAAAAAAATGCCAGAGTACAGATAGAGGTTGCCGAATTTTTTGTGAACCGTGGGCTATTGAATTTGGCGAAACCAATTCTCGATTGGTTGCTCGCCGAATCGCCAGAAAATGTGACGGTTATTCAGCTTTTGGGCACAGTTTACAAAAAGGCCTCCAAGCTGAAAGAGGCTTCAGATTATCTGCACAAGGCGGCGGCCCTGAGTCCATTAAATAGTTTACGGCAGGCCGAATTGGCCGAAATTTTTGTGTTGATGGCGGAAGAACAAATTGTGCACGCCCTGAAACAGGAGAATGAAAATACTACGCTCATTTTGACCCGGGTTAGATTTCAAATGCTTCGGAAAGATTATCTAGCTGCGGTGACCTATCTTGATGCCAAACGCCCCTATCTTTCCGAGGCTGGTAAGAAAGAGGCTGAAATCCTATCGGCTATCTGTAAAAAGCTCGGCGGGCTTAAGTAGCTCAGGTAATTTTCAAAATTTGTTTCGCTTCCTGTGGATTGGCGACTTCCCGCTGTAGAATCTTCGCCAAATCGGCGATCCGTTGCACTAACTGGGCGTTGCTTTCGGCCAAGACACCTTTGGAATAATAAAGATTATCTTCGAAGCCCACACGCACATGCCCACCAGATACAATTGCTAGTGGCGCAAGTTGCAATTGATTGCGACCAATTCCGGCAACCGCAAAGGTACTACCCTCGGGCAGCTTGTTTTTCATTGTGAAAAGATTTTCTGGAGCCCCAGAGATTCCATATTTCGTGCCGAGCACAAACTGGAAATGCGCGGGTGCTGGTACTACGCCGGATTTCACTAGGGAGACGCCGTACTCCAGCATACCCAAATCGTAAACTTCAATTTCCGGCTTAATGTTTAAGCGACGCATTTCCTGCGCCAGGGCCTCAATGTCTTTGGGAAGGTTTTCAAAAACCTCATCGCCAAAGTTGATGGAGCCGACATTCAAGGAGGCCATTTCCGGCTTTAATTTTAGCGGGGCAATTCGCTCACTAACAGGGGTTCCAACAGCACCACCAGTGGAAAACTGAATAATTAGATCGCACCTGTTGCGAATTAGTTTGGTTACTTTTTCGAAGAGTTCTAGGGATTGACTGGGCTGCTCTTGTTCATCGCGAACGTGAAGATGAACCACCGAAGCCCCAGCTTTCCAGGCAGCATAAGCGGCCTCGGCCTGCTCTTCCGGCGAGCAAGGTAATTTGGGGTTCATTTTTTTGGTGGTTTCGGCGCCGGTTATTGCGGCTGTGATGATTAGCTTCGACATTTTTCTATTTTTGTCTCTACACTGGAAAATGTCAAATAACCCCTTGAATTTTTTGGGTTTTCAAGGATTCTAAAGAAAGGGGCGATAAAGCCTATAGCGGGGGAATATATGCTACTCAAATGGAAAATAGGGGCGATCTGCGGTCTCTTTCTGACATTGGTTTTTACCACTGCCTGTATGCAGCCGAAACAAAAAGAACAAGTGAACCAGGCTTGTAATCAGGTGGCTCGTATTTGTAAGGACGGTTCTCAAGCCGTTCGTGATAACGACATTAGTTGTTATCAAAAGTGTCCTGAAGACATCACCACTCAGACACAAACAAATACCGTTACCCAAAATACCACGACGACTGTGACCCAGACGTCGACAAGTACTGTCACGAACTAACGAATAACTTCGTGCACCAGTGCGTAGAGGGCAGAGGGAAGGTGTTCGAGTTTCGCGACTCGAAGATACTTACCCCTGCCCTTTTTTGCTAGTGAGCGACAATAGCGAGGGCTCGACCAAGGGTTTCCCGTTTGAATTACGTGCATGCGGGGCAGGCGAGGAATCAAATACTCGGGATTTCTGCCCGCAGTGAATCGGCCATCCGTCATTAGGATGATCGCTTTTTTCGCGAGCTTTCCGGATAGTGCCTGCTTTTCGGCCATGAGCAGACCTGACTCGATATTGGTGAGGCCACGGGCCGGGACCTCCATAAAGTTTTTTAACGTTTGGAATACGTCCAGCTTTTCGCCCAATCCCTTAATGAGATTGGCGTCGGATTCAAAGGCCACCACGGATAGATCCTCGGGCTCTAATTGCATGGCAATAACGGCCAGGGCTACCGCTGTCAGCGCCAGCTTTCTGCCGGTCATCGAGAGACTCGTATCGATGCAAAGAATCACTTCCGCGCGACGTGGCTCCTTTTTTTCGATGAGCAGATTCTCTAAGGTGGGATCTTCTTCGAGAGTGGCATCAAGATCGAATTCTTCCGTTGGGTTTTCTTGCCAAGAGGCTGTGGTAAGGCGATAGGGCTTGGAGATTGACCCCAAGGTGTTTTGTGCTTTCTTGATGATCCCGCGGATGGCGGCCGCTCGCACTTTCTCTCGGCGGATATCATCAAGCTTGCGTTTGATTTCGTGATATTGAACCGCTTGATCCCAATCAGAGTTGGAAACATCTTCAACGGCGCCATCGCCCTCTTCGGTGATGGTTTCCGGCGGCTGAAATTTGACTTCTGGACTTTTGGTGTCTTCGGGCAATTCGCCGTATTCGATCTTAATTAACGATTCTTGCTTTTTTTTTTGCTCTGCTCGGCCACGCTCTCGATGGCGTTCTTGAAGCCCTGCTCGATGCCATCTTCGCTAAGTTCTACCCTGGTGGGCAAGGAAAGATGAGCTGCCCGCAAAAAGCTATTCCAATCACTTCCTAGGCTTGCCGATAAATCATAGAGAGAAATTCCGGCACGGATACTTGCGCCACGCTTAAAAAGCGGAGAGTTCCGCGTGCCACGAATGAGGTGTACACACCAATCGAGTAAATCGTCATTGGCATTTTTCGAATATAGGGTGGCACCTTTTAGAATATTTCGCTCTTCCTCTTCACTCTGATAGGTGAGGGTGATGAGCTCAAAACGATCCAGCAAAGCTTCACTCAAGTGACTGGTGGCCACAAATTCCCGCGGGTTCTGCGTGGCGATCACACAAAAGCCTTCTTTGGCCGAAAGCGTGCCGATACGTGGAATCTCAATTCTCTTTTCATCGAGTGCGGGTAGCAAAACGTTTTGCACACCCTCAGGCATGCGGTTCAATTCGTTAATAAACAATAAAGAGCCGGTGCGCAGCGCGTGGGTGAGTGGACCGTCAAAATAAGAGTCTTTGCCGTACCCTTTTTTCAGCACTGTGGGTGGATCAAACCATCCAGTTAACTTCTGTTCGGTGTAACGAGAGTCGCCATCCACGCGTACGATCTCACGATTTAAAAGTTTGGCAACAGCACTCACAAGAAAGGTTTTGCCAACACCAACGGGGCCTTCGAGCAAGACGTGCTTGCCCGTTTGCACACAATGCAAAAGATTCTCTACCTCGATATCGCGACCGACAACGCCTTCTTTTTTGTGAAGCGTGGTGAGGATTTTTTCGATGGAAGGATTCTTCATCCCTTTTTTCCCTTTCGCCGAAGTAGTTCGTCTACTACATAGCTTGCCACATGGGAGGGCAGGGTGCCAGGTCCAAAGCCGGCGTCTAGACCGCACTCTACGGCCACAGGATGATTGAGGCGGGGGCCTCCAGCAACGAAAATAAAGCGTTCGCGGAGACCCTTATCTTCGGCCAAACGAATCATTTCTTTTAAATTGCTGATGTGTACGCTTTTCTCGTCCACCACTTGACTCACCAGAATCGCATCCACTTTGTGCTCTACCGCGTATTTTAACAAGTCCTCGTTCAGAACTTGGGCGCCTAGATTACGGGCATCAATCCACGGATAGCGCTCGAGGCCGTAATCGCCCTTATAGCCCTTCATATTAAAAATCGCATCGATGCCAACGGTGTGCGCATCAAACCCGGTGGTGGCACCAACGATGATTACTTTGCGTTTTATTTCTTCTTTGATGATTCGATTGATTTCGTCAAACGACTTAAATTCTGCTTCAACCTTCAAAACTTCAATTTTGGTGAAATCCACGGAATGGGCGGACGCTCCATAGGCCACAATGAAACTAAAACCCTCAGAGGGCTTTTCGATGGCGACGATTTTAATCTCTTCAAAGCCCATCTTGCGCATGAATTCCCGCGCGGCCTCTTCGGCCTCGGGGCTCGGGTTGACCGGAAGGGTAAAGCTCACCTGCATGCGGCCATCGTTCATGGCGTCGCCATAAGGGCGAAGGTTCTTTAGATCAACGGGCTTTACTGATGGGTGATCAGGGGCCCCATAGGGTAGAAATTTGGTGCTCAATATTTTCTCCCTTCGAGTCGGTCTAAAAATGGATTCATATAATCATCGGCCCGTTCAAATACACCCGCAAATCCTTTGCCGCCGTCTAGTTTGCGGCTCACTTCGGCGAAACTCTTAAGCTCGATGGCTTTAAATAATCCGATTTTGTCGATTTTTTTGAGGAGACGGAGTGAATCGTCCAAAACTTTTTGGGCCCATTTTTCAATTTTTCCGCCACGTTTGTATTGGATTTCTTTGCCCAGGTTTTCGGCGCCCCCAAATATATAGTTGCAGCTCTTGAGCGCCATATAGCGGTCTCCAAGCAAGGGCGTGTGAATGGCTTCGGTGGGCATTCCTAATAAGTGAATTCCTTGATGGGTCATCACACTTACCAAATTAAAAATCGCATCATATACATGACCAAAAAAGATATCGCCTTCCATGTGGCGGGTGGGTGGCATGTATTTTAAAGGAGCCTTGGGAAAAATATCGCGAGTCATCTGGGCGCGCGCGATCTCGAGAAGAATTACATCGGGGTGCCAGGGATTCATTTCCATGGCGTGGCCTAAGCCCATGAACTCTTCTTTCATATTTGCACCGAGGGCGAAGCGCTCATTAATAAATTGAGAAGCCAACACCTGGTGGCCGTTTTCTACAGCATCGGCCGTGGTGAGATAGTTGTCTTCGCCAGTATTAATGTAAATTTCCGACAGGGCGCAAACAAGGCGGGAAAAATGCTGATCGATCAGCGTGCGCTTCATGTTGATGTCACGGAAAAGAATTCCGTATAGGGAGTCACAAAGCAAAAAGTCTAATCGCTCTTGGGCCGCGATGGTGGCGATTTCGGGCATGCACAGGCCCGAAGAATAGTTGGTGAGACGAATAAAGCGTCCCAGTTTTTCGCCCTCTTCATCCAAGGCCGTGCGCATAATGCGAAAGTTTTCTTGTGTAGCATAGGTACCACCAAAGCCTTCGGTGGTGGCGCCATGGGGCACATAATCCAAGAGTGATTGGGCGGTAGAGCGAATCACGGCGATCACATCCGCACCCGCTTGGGCCGCCGAGCGGGCTTGCACTACATCTTCAAAAATATTCCCCGAAGCTACGATCACATACTTCACCGGTGGCTTTTGAAATGTTTTGTCTTGGGGGTCATCCATTGCGCGTAACAGTTTGTTTCGCTCTTTGCGGCGATCCACCAGCTTTTTTAGCGCCACCTTGGCGATGGCGTCAGCCTTTTTAAAAACTACGGAATCTTTATTCTCTTTTAGACTAGAGAGGCGCAACTCTCCGTTTGCTACGAGTTCAGCAATTTGGTGCGGCTCTTGCCCAAGCTCGATGCAGGCATTGGCCATCCAATAGGAGGCTCCGTGCGCGAGTACGCCATCCTCCTGTAATTGGTCGACGATGAGATTCACATAAGGATAGTACGTATTGTTCTTGGCGATGTGTTTTGCGCCATCAATCCCCATTAATCGCAACACAGAGCGCTCGGTGGCCACCGTAGAATGGGCATCGATCATTTCCCGAACTTGCGTGGAAATGCGCGCAGCAATTTTGCGACATTCAGCTATTTTTTTCTTATCAAGCGCGAGTTTCATATTGGGATTCTAGAATTGTACGAAGCTCTTTACTCTCTCGCAATAGATCAAGCGTAAGCGCCGCATGGCCTTCGGCATACCCGTTACCGATGAGTAACTGAACATCGGCAGCTACGCCTTCCGCACCAAGTGCGGCGGCAGAGAAGTTGGTGGCCATGCTAAAAAAATACACGGTGCCAAAGCGTTTTGCCGAAAGAATGCTAGCCATTTCTGTGCCGCCCACATTTGCCACGTTAATCACCAGATCGGCGCCCTCGCCATTGAAGGCCGCCCGGACTTTTTCGGAAGCCGAAACAGCATCGCGGGCATTTCCTTCGATAACTTCGTCTACGAACGAAAGCTTTTTTAGGCGCTCGACCGCCTGGGGCGAATATTCGAAGGCTACTACCTTACCCGTAATGCCCAAATTCTTTTTGGCTTGGTAGAGGCAGAACAGTCCGCTTTTTCCGCCACCCCCGATAACAACAACATTCATTCCAGGTTTTGCTAAACGTGCGGTCTGAGCGGGCGCGCCACATACATCCAGGGCCGCAAGAGCGAGACCTTCGTTGATGTCGGCGGGAAGTTTCGCAGCAATGCCGCTATTAAAAAGAATGGCGTGCCCTTGAATTTCCACTCGTTCAATTTCAGGTATAACACGCAAGACCCGCTCAATTTTTAGGGGAGTAAGGGTGAGCGAAACCAGGGTGGCGATACGATCACCGGGTTTTAAGCTACGCAAGTCTTTGTTGGTGATCTTGCTGCCAACTTTTTTCACCGTGCCCAATAGCATCCCGCCAGAGCCGGTCACGGGATTTTGTAACTTCCCGCGCTCCTGAGTCACTTTCAAAATTGCTTCGCCGGTGCGAACGGGATCTTTACCGTTTGCCTCGAAAAATTGATGAAAGCTGGCGGAGTCCACGTTTAACGAAGAAACTTCGATCAGAATTTCTTCTTCGCTTGCCGGCGGGTCGTTGCTGACGCGTTGAGCTTGCTGAGGAAGCGCACCCTTTGGCTCGATCACCCGATGAAGCCCGAGGTGCAAGCGGCTATCAAGCTCTTGCACGCTCTGCCTCTCGTACTCGATCTTCGGCGATTTTGTTGGCTACCAAGTTCGTTGGCATGCGATCCGACTGCGACACTTCAAGAATTTTTTTGATCGTATCGTAGATTTTTGCCACATGGGCATAGGCCTTATCGCGATTATATCCTTCGCGCTCGTGATAAATATTAATCAATCCGCCGGCATTGATGGCGTAGTCGGGAGCGTAGAGAATTCCTTTTTTCAAAAGTTCTTCGCCGTCTTTTTCCGTGGCCAGTTGATTGTTTGCGGCGCCAGCAATTACTTTGCACTTCAAGCGATCGAGTGTTTGCGTATTTACGATTGCGCCCAAGGCGCCCGGGCTAAAGATGTCGCACTTCACATCGTAAATGGATTCAGCGCTTACAATTTCTACGCCAAATTCTTTTTGGGCGCGCTGTACAGTTTCGGGGTTGATGTCACAGCCAGAAACTTTTGCGCCTTCTTGGTGGAGGTATTTCAGCAGGTGATAGTTCACGGCTCCGAGGCCTTGTAGTGCCACGTGTAGTCCTTTGAGGGATTTGTTGCCGAAGGCTTTTTCGGCGCAAGCTAGCATTCCATTGTAGACGCCCCAAGCAGTTACGGGTGAAGGATCGCCACTTGAGTTTGCTTCGCCGGCAATGCCGAGAATATGGGACGTTTTACTTTTGATGGTTTTAAGATCGTTGGAATCAATGCCCACGTCTTTGGCCGTAATATAGTGGCCTTTAAATGTTTCTACATAATCGCCAAATCTTTTGAGGAGCTCAGGAGTTTTTTGGGAAGCGTCGCCGATGATGATGCTTTTTCCGCCACCCAAAGGAAG
>CAYZLH010000095.1:0-8324 GCA_964478795.1 uncultured Bdellovibrionales bacterium
AAAATTTATTCCACCGGTGAAGAGATGATCGCCGCTGGCGGTTTTGATATTTTGGATATTGCCACCCCGCCTTGCGATCACCCCGCACTGGCCATCGCGGGCTTACAGCATGGGTATCATGTGCTTTGCGAAAAGCCCCTGGCACCCACTACGAGTTCTGCGCGGGAAATGTTAGCGGCCGCTAGGGCCAACGAGCGCGTATTGTTTCCTTGCCATAACTACAAACACGCACCGGTGGTAAAAGTCATTCAAGAGGCGATCGACTCCGGGCGCTTGGGGGAAATTACGTCAGTAACTCTGCAAACTTTTCGCAATACTCACGCCAAAGGAGTAACGGAGTGGCGCACGGTTTGGCGTCGAGATTTCCAAATTTCCGGCGGCGGTATTGGCATGGATCATGGCTCGCATACCTTTTATCTCACTTTTGCTTGGTTAAAAGCCCTTCCTGTAGCGCTTTCGGCAACCTCGCTAAATTTAGATTCGCGCTGGGATACGGAAGACAATTTGACGGTGACCGTTGAGTTTCCTAACAAAAAATATGCGCACTCCATGCTTTCCTGGACGGCGGGAATGCGGAAGGTAATTTACACAGTTCAAGGCACCAAAGGTGGCATCGTCGTGAACGATGACGAAGCAGAAATTTCCGTGGGTTTTCCTAATACTGGATCCCATGCGGGTACGGGAGATCACAAAGTAGAAAAATTTACGATCGAGAGTGACTGGATGGACGCCTCCCATACCAAATGGTTTAATTCGATGTTTGATCTGTTTTTAGAAAGCATTGCCAAGAAAGACTACCTCAATACGGAGATTCGCGAGTCCTACGCTTGCATTGAAGTGATCGAAAAAAGTTATCGCTCGGCTGCCCAAGGGGGGGCAAAAATACCGCTGGAGACAACGATTTCTAGCTGAGGAAAAGATATGTTTGATTCTAAATTAACCGCCAAAAAGATCGAAGAAATTCTGCGTCACGATTTTGCCCCGGCAAAGTTAGTAATTGAAGATCAGAGTCATTTGCACAAAGGTCACCGTCAAGCGGGTGGTGGCGGACATTTTTTTGTGGAGATCGAATCTGCTCGATTTAATGGACTATCTCCATTAGCACGACAACGGCTGGTCATAGCATCTATGGGCGAAATGATGGATCGGGAGATCCATGCTCTTTCGCTGAAATGTTTGCCTGTAGTTTAGCGTTGAGTTTCTCTGGCTTGATATCATTGCATTTGCATTTTCCTGAGCTACAGTGAACAAATCATGCCGGTGCGTTTACTGTCCTTAGCAGGGAAATTTTGGTCGACTATAAGTAGTCCCATTTTTTATTTTGTTGCGATTGCGATCGGTTGGAACCTATTTTTACTTTGGGTTTATTGGCCGGGATATCTCACCCACGATGGTGCCTTTTATTACGAATATTTCGGACTAGATGAATCAGCTGGAGTTAATGCAAAATTCGAGTCGCTTTTGTATTCGATACTTGTGATGTGGTCCGTGCGAATATGGGGGGCTTTTCAGGCCGTTAATATTCTGCAGATACTGTTTGCCGTCGGAATTTGCACCAGCTATTTTGATTTTTTTGAACCGTACTGCTCGCCAATTATTTTATCTCCACTGGTTGGTGCTTGGTTCGGTAGTATTTTCAATAAATTCACTTATGCTGCAATATGCCCAACGCGATATTTTTTTTTCGTGGGCGGTAATTTGGATATTTACGGTTTTAGCGCAAATTGCTGATGGAACCGAGCGACGATCGCGATTGGCGATTGTCTTAGGCTTGGCGGTAGTAATCGCAATGGAATTTAAGCAGTCCGCATTGGTGGGGCCCTTTGTGGTGCTAGCGCAACTTTTGCTTTTACGGGTGGGGCGGAAAGTAATTAAAGCTTACGCCGTAAGTTTTTTGGGCTTTTTTCTATTAATTTCGGTCGCGTTACCAATTTCACAAAAAATCCCTGTCGCTACTCCGATTCAATATAGCCTAGAAACCTTAGATCTTGGACTAGATATCGCTAAGGATCAGACGGGAAAAGGCGAGTCACTAAATGTCCGGGAGTATTTAAAATTAAAAGTTTCCCATTACTTGCATGCTCGGGAAGAGCCGAACTATGTATTTTTTGATTTGAAAACAGTTCTCGATTTCTCCCAATTTTCTGAAAAAGTTTTCGCCCGCGACCCGCGACTGTGGCAATACCCCTCCCAGGGGCTGGCCGGAAAAGTTCATGCCTATCTGTACGAACTCATTACCGGCACCCAATGGGGGCGAATCTGGAATAAAATCCTGCTTGGTGAAATTGTGCTATTGCTCGGATTGCTGGGGCTTCGTTGGCTGCCGAGCAGTGCAATCCTTTGTGTCTATCCCTTGGTTCAAGTCATTATAACTTTTCTGTTTCAGCCGGTGGGGAAGGGGCGATACTTCTACTTTTTGCTACTTTTGCCCTATTTTCTTCTTCCTTATCTGCTGAAAGAATGGCGAACCCAAAGAAGTCGGCCAAAATAAGCCCTAGTTAGTGGGCTGGTCGGCCCATATTCCGTCACTAGCGCTGGGCGGCATTTTTCCGGGAAATACTAAGGTTCTCCTTGTCAAATCCCCGAGAATCCTTTAGAAATTTGGCATCCCATTGGGTTTAATTTTTAATCGCGCTCAAATTTGGAGTGCAAAGGAAGATCATGGCTACCTATAGCTTAGAAAAAGTTCGTAATATCGGGATTTCTGCCCACATTGACTCTGGTAAAACCACTTTGTCGGAACGGATTCTTTTCTACACTGGAAAAATTCACGCAATCCACGAAGTTAAAGGAAAAGATGGCGTGGGCGCCACCATGGACTCCATGGACCTTGAGCGCGAAAAAGGGATCACCATTCAATCTGCCGCTACTTTCTGCGAGTGGAAAGATATTAACATCAATTTGATCGACACCCCCGGACACGTAGACTTCACCGTGGAAGTAGAGCGATCCTTGCGCGTACTCGATGGAGCAGTAATGGTACTTTGTGGGGTTTCTGGCGTTCAGTCGCAATCCATCACCGTAGACCGTCAGATGAAACGCTATAACGTTCCCCGGTTGGCGTTCATTAACAAGTTGGACCGCGCCGGTGCCAACCCATTCCGCGTGATTCAAGCTATCCGCGAAAAACTTTTCTTGAATGCTGCTGCCGTGCAAATTCCGATCGGCCTAGAAGACCAACATAAAGCCGTAGTGGACTTGGTAAAAATGGTATCCTACGGATTCGAAGGGGACGATGGTGAAAACGTAACAGAATTCCCCATTCCTGCGGAGTTAATGGATCAGGCCAAAGAAAAACGCGAAGAATTGATTTCAAAACTTGCCGACGTAGATGAAGAGCTTGGCGAAAAATTCTTGATGGAAGAAGAAATTACGCCAGAAATTTTAGCCGCGGCCATCCGCCGTCAAACCATTGCGTTGAAATTCGTGCCTGTATTCATGGGTTCGGCCTTCAAAAACAAAGGTGTTCAACCACTTCTCGATGGTGTGCGCGCTTACTTGCCAAATCCTACGGAAGTGAGAAACGAAGCCCTTGACCAAAATCAAGGCGAGCAAAAAGTGGTGGTTCCTTCGGATCCTAACGCTCCGCTCGTAGCTTTGGCGTTTAAATTGGAAGATGGCCGCTATGGTCAGCTTACTTATATGCGCGTGTACAGCGGGTCGGTAAAAAAAGGCGATATGATTTTCAATATCGCCCAAGGCGATAAGAAGGTGAAAATCCCGCGAATTGTGCGAATGCACGCCGCCGACATGATCGACGTAGAAGAAGCACGATCTGGTGATATCTGCGCCTTTTTCGGTGTGGAATGCGCCTCCGGTGATACGTTTACAGATGGAAAAGTTCGTTACACCATGACGTCGATGTTCATTCCAGCTGCCGTAATCTCCTTGGCCGTTGCGCCAAAAGATAAGGGTGGGCAGGCGAACTTCTCGAAAGCCTTGAACCGCTTTACGAAAGAAGACCCCACCTTGCGTGTGTTCCGCGATGAAGAGTCTGGTGAAACCATCATGAGCGGAATGGGTGAATTGCATTTAGAAATTTACGTAGAGCGAATGAAGCGAGAATACGCTTGCGAAGTGATCACAGGTAAGCCACAGGTGGCCTTCCGTGAAACCATTTCCGGATCCACTCCGTTTAGCTACACCCACAAGAAGCAGTCTGGTGGTAGCGGGCAGTTCGCTAAAGTTATGGGCCAAATGGAGCCTATCGTTCCGCTAAATCTCGATGCTCCTTACGAGTTCGTGGATGAAGTAGTGGGTGGAACTATTCCCCGTGAATACATTCCAAGCTGCGATAAGGGCTTCCAAGAACAGCTCAAAAAAGGAATGCTCATCGGCGCTCCGGTAGTGGGCGTGCGTATGAAGTTGCAAGATGGTCAGTACCACGATGTAGACTCCTCCGATATCGCGTTCCGAATTGCCGCCATGGCCGCAATTCGTGAATCGTATATGGCCGCGAAGCCTACGATTTTGGAGCCGATCATGAAGCTCGAAGTACAAGCCCCCGAAGAGTTCCAGGGTTCCGTAATGGGACAAGTGAACCAGCGTCGTGGTGTGATCCAAGGCTCTTCCACCATGGAAGGATATGTGACCATCGAGGCATTGGTTCCTCTCGTGGAAATGTTCGGTTATTCTACGGATCTTCGTTCGGCCACTCAGGGTAAAGGTGAGTTCACGATGGAATTCGCTGAATACCAATCTGTTCCGAGAAACGTACAAGAAGAAATGGTGAAGAAGTATCAAGAGAAGCGTGCGAAGGAAAACAAGTAGTCCTCACTTCGCGATTTCGATTGAATCAAAATGAAAAAAGCTCTGGGCAACCAGGGCTTTTTTCGTTTCAGCATTTCGTTAAATAGAATTTCAGATGTTAGGGAAGCAGCGATGTCGGGATCACGCAAAACTCTTGAGCTGCCCCGGCGCTTACATAATTGAAGCTAGTAATCGTGCCTAAGGAAACATCGGGTAGCGTACAGGTCGTGCCATTGCAATCACCCGAAACAGCTGGTCCAGCGCCAATCTGGGCGCCTCTTAGTTTCACAACCTCCAGTGAAGTAAACGCTGGCGTCACCGGATCCATGATTTCTTTTACCGCGCTACCAGAAGGATAGTTACTCTCTTGGGCATCAGGGGCTGGAAAAGTGGTACTGGCGGCAGTGGTAGCCGTATAGAAAACTCTACGCTGCATTCCAGGAGGGCATACTGTTTGCCCTAAAAATGTGGAAGTCTTAGCCGCAAAGCCATAGGTTATGGCCGAAATATCTGGCCCCGCGCTTAGTTGCACAGCTGTATCGAAAATTCCCACTTGTTGTCCGAATAGACCAAACTGGGCTACCGGAGTTCCCGATCCGCCAGCACAGTCAAATTGTTTGATTTGTAGGCCACAAATGGTGCTGCTGGCCCCTTGATTATATAGTCGATCGGCCACCTTCTGAGAGATGTTCGTCGAGTAATTATCGGAGTAGAGATAGAACGGAAAGTCAGTCTGAACAATACAGAAATCACCGCTCGCAGCTGGTGCAGCTGTGTTCCAGCAAGTGGATCCTTGGTTGGAGCAGTCAAAAGAGGTCGTTGTGGTGTCGTCTTTCTGCAAGTAATTAAATAGACATTCGTAACGATAAACCGTTCTTACCAAGTTGACGTCGAGATCCGTCCCGATCAATTTTTGCGCCGTAAGCGTTGTATCAACAGTAAGTGTGGCACTAGTTACCGTCGAATTTTGATTGCGAACGCGAACCGATGCTAAGTTTCCGATTACGCCGTCATAGTCGCAACGAAGATAATTCCCAGTCTGATCGTAGGAGATTTCTCCAGTGGCCGCATCGGTCTCCTCAATTTCCGCTCCAGTGGCATCCAAAAACTCACACACACAATTCGTGCCGGCACTATTGCACGCACTCATGATCGGAGTTTTCGAATTTGCCGAGCCTTGAATATAAATAATTTTATCCAAGGGAGCGGCAGCAGTAGTATCGCGAAAGGCGAAATTGAATTTGAAGGAGCTCGAATTCGCCGTATCGCTGCGGCCGAGATTTGGTTTATTTTTTCCCAGAACTTTAGGTTTACTCTGAAGGCAGGCCGTAAATGCGAGGGAGCTAAATCCAATAATTAATAAGATTATCTTTGCTCGATACGCTTTCATTAAAATAAACCTGAGAGGTTATCTTTCGGAATTACGCAAACCACCGGGGTAAGCGAGGTGTAGGCCGTCGTAAACGGAGTGTAGGAGCCCGCAAATTTTGCAAGCACGCAACTACCTGTGGTGTGACTGCAACGTCCGTTTGGAGCATCTAGTCCTGTATTAGGCTGACGAGTAACAGAAAAATTAGCAGGCTGGCTTTCTTCCACCACCACGTTGTTCAGATTGTTGTTTTGGTTAACGAAGCTGGAAGGAGGATTGCCACCTAAGCTACCTTGGATAATCGATTGAGGCTGGGCTTGCCAAGGTCGGACCTTGATCAAACCTGTAGGGCAGTTACCGGCACTATCTGGTAAGGCCGCAAAGCCGTATACAGAGGTTGCATCGTTACCACCCTCGGCATTCGCGGTCATCGTGATGCCTACCTGAAATTGGCCGGCCTTCTCGGCGTAAAGACCCCAGCGAAGATCGGGGGCTCCGCTACAAGCCAATTTTGTGAATTGTCGCTCGCAAATTAGATCTTCGTAGGCCGAGTCCGATTGTTTGCTGCCAAGGTTTCCGCCATTTTGGCTATTGTATAAATAAAAATTATATGTCGCAGTAATCAATCCCAATGCTTGTCCGTCTTGGGCCACGGTGCCTTGTGGGCAGTTAACTTCTGTTGGGCTAACTCCTTCGCCCTCGAAGAAGGTACGGGCGCATCCATAGCGATAAATGCCGCGAACTTTGGCCTTATCAAGATCACCGATGATGTCTTCAATAGTGAGAGTCGTAACAATTTTAATAAAGCCCGTGGATTTCGATCCTGAAGTTGTGCGCAAGCGGACGTGAGTAAAGTTGTCGGCGTCTACGGCTCCAGGAATGGTGCAAGATAGTGAGTTGTTGCCCAAGCTAAGTCCGTTCGGTGCAGTAGCAGTCACCGGACTGGTGTCGCTGGTACCTTGATAGAATACGCAACTGCAGGTAGTTCCTTGAGTGCCACACTGGTTGGAAAGTGCCGCCGAAGTGATGTCCCGGACGCCTTGGAGAACTACGAGTCGACCGTCATCGGGATCGGCATCTTTGCGATAGGCCATGGTGATTGAAAAGGTTTCGGAGTCGGTCACGCCCGTGCCTTTTCCGCCAGTGGTTTTGGCGCCTAAAGTTTTAGGGTCAGAACCCAAACATCCGGAAGAAATCCAGGCAATGCTGAGCAATAGAAAACCAGATTTTAATTGGCGCAACATCCTGTTGTCCCTCCACAATAAGTTCTTCATATCTAGTCTATCGTCCAATTTTGTGCGCCACAATAGCGGCTAAGTATTTGAAATTACTATTCAAAATTCCGTGTAAGGAGCCGAGCCAAACGGCCGATTTCTAAGGTTTTCGTGGCTTTAGGGTTTACATCCTTGGCGTAGAACTCCGAGGCTAAGACGTTATTCCTAAGGATATCAAGGGCTTCCGTATCAAAACGATCCATGGTCTTGGAGCGGTAGAGAAGCGCGCTAATTCCAGCAAAGTGGAAATAGGCTTCGATGCTCGATGGGTCCACGGAGACGTTCGCGGCCAAGAGCAAAATGGGCCAGGCAATGGCGCGATCATCCTGCAGGCCAGAACTATCCAAGCGGACTTCGGAGAGATTTTTCGCCAAATATTCCATGGCATCAGCTCTACGATCAGTCAAAAAACTTTTACGAAAAAGGTCTACGGGACGCATGGCTAGGAATTCTTCGTTACCCAGATATTCCACTCGGTAAAAACTATTGCGACGAATGAAAAGTGCCGTGCTGCGCTGACGACCACTTGCGGCGAGTTTTCCTGCGAACAAAAAGGCCGGGTTACCCGACTGTTCCATCACGTAAACCCGATCTACCGACTGGAGCCAGTGGCCGGCTTCACGCAGTAAGAAAGGTCGAATCAAATACAATTTCCACCAGGGGAGGGGGATTTCCATGCCCTGACTCAGCTCGACGGCCCAGCGGATATAGCGGGATTCGCGATCTTCCCCTTCGGGCAAAAGCGAAATAAGCGGAAAGTCTTCCCGAGTTCTGCGGCCAAAATAGGTGATGCGCTCTTTGCCCTTGCCGTTGGTGGGTTGCACGTACACTGAAATCTTTTCGATAAATCTTTGCGGTGGCCCTTTTTTGTAATCCAAGCGCGGCAACAACTGATTCTTGGCCAACTCTGGCAAGGGACTCATCAATTCGTA